>JAIFMF010000026.1 GCA_020048635.1 Desulfobacula sp.
AAACAGAAAGACCGGTACCAGACCCTTTTTGACCAGGTTCCCTGTAGTATTACCGTCCAGAACAGGGATTACAAACTGATTGAATTCAATAAGGAATTCTCTAAAAAATTCCACCCGGAATACGGAGACCATTGTTATTTTGCCTATAAGAATCTCAATCAGAAATGCACCAACTGCCCGGTTGAAAGGACGTTTATGGATGGCCAATCCCATTTCAGTGAAGAATCCGGGATCAACAAAGATGGGACAATGGCCCACTGGTTTGTGAAAACCGCACCGCTGAAAGATGAAAACGGGAATATTGTGGCGGCCATGGAAATGAGCATTGATATTTCCCGCAGAAAAAAACTTGAAGAAATTGTCAAAGACTCTGAACGGAAATACCAGGCCGTTTTCAAAAGCATCCCCAATCCTGTATTCATCCTGGACATTGATGATTTTAAAATCCTGAATTGCAATTATAGCGCCTTGAACGTTTATGGATATGACAAGGAAGAATTAAAAAACAAGCCTTTTTCCCTTTTATTTCCCGGCACTGAAAAATTTGAAGATTTTAAAAACCATATCATGAAAGGCTGCCATGAAAGGCTGGTGAATCGCAAAAAAACCGGAGAAAATATTTATGTCAATATCTGGGTCAGCCCTGCAGAATTCACGGAACAAAGGGTGCTTCTGGTGACCGTCATTGATATCACCCTGTCCGTTGAAACCGAACAGCAGCTCATCCAGGCCGGCAAGATGGCGACCCTGGGTGAAATGGCCACCGGTGTGGCCCATGAATTGAACCAGCCCCTGTCAGTGATCAAGACCGCTTCCAGTTTCATATCCAGAAAGCTTAAAAAAAATGAGCCCATTGATAAGGATATTTTAAATACGCTTTCCGAGGAAATTGAAAGCCATGTGGACCGGGCCTCAAAAATCACCAATCATATGCGGCTGTTCGGCAGAAAATCCGCCTTCTCAAAGGAACCCGTAAACATCAGCGACACCCTTAAACGAGCCTTTGATATTTTCAGCCAACAGCTCAAATTAAGGGAAATCACGGTTAAATGGGAACTGGACGAAACCCTTCCCCTCATACTGGCTGATCCGGTTCGTCTGGAACAGGTTTTCATCAACCTTCTCATCAATGCAAGGGATTCCATCGTGGCGAAAACGGAAACCCAAAAAGAAGAACAGATCCGGCAGATCACCATTACCACCTTTGCCAAGGGGGGGATGGTGACGGCAAGCATTGCCGATACCGGCACAGGGATTCCGGAAGGTCTTACCGATAAAATTTTTGAACCCTTTTTTACAACCAAGAAAGTCGGAGAAGGAACCGGGCTGGGCCTGTCCATCAGCTATGGGATCATCAGGGAATCCGGCGGGGATATCAGCGTCAAAAATAATCCTCTCGGCGGAGCCACCTTTTCTGTAAGGTTTAAAACCGACCCGGGGAGGGTGACATGAAGGCCCGAAAGCCCCTCAAAATATTGCTTGTAGACGATGAAGACGGTATCCGGAAAGTCCTGAAAATCACCCTCGAATCGGCCGGATACGAGGTCCTGCCAGCGCCGGACGGCGAAACCGGGCTGCAGATCTTTATTCAGGAGAAGCCCGATATTGTGATTACGGATATCAAGATGCCGGGGATTGACGGAATCGAGCTTTTAAAACGGATTAAACACCTGAATCCGGAAACCGAAGTGATCATGATTACCGGCCATGGCGACATGGACCTGGCCGTCAAAAGCCTTCAGTATGAAGCCGCAGACTTCATTACCAAACCCATAGACAGCCTGGATCTGGAGTCCGCCATCAAAAAGGCCGAGGACCGGATGTCCATCAGCCGCAATATCAAAACCTATATGGAAGATCTTAAGACCCTTGTAGAGGAAAAAGACAAAAGGCTCACCGAATCTGAAAAACTCATCACCATCGGCCAGACCATAGCAGGAATGTCCCATGCCATTAAAAACATTGCCGGAGGTCTCAAGGGGAGTTCTTTTATCCTGGAACAGGGGATTGAACTTGAAAACCGGCAATATTTAAAACAGGGCTGGGAAATGATGAAGGGGAATATCGACAAGATCACCAAACTCTCCCTGGATCTTTTAAATTATGCCAAAACCACCCGGCTTAATTTCCAACTGGAAAACCCCAACACACCGGCCCGGGAAATTGTTCAGCTCATGGGACATAAGGCAAAAGAAAACAATATAATTTTTAAATTTCACCCTTCCAGTGAAAAAATGCTGGCCCTAATGGATTCCGATGCCATCCACAATTGTCTGCTCAATCTTATCACCAATGCCTTTGATGCCTTTAATGAATCCGTTGACAAGGACAGGCAAAAACAGGTAACACTCAGTTGCGCCATACTGAAAAAAGAAATCATTTATAGTGTGAAGGATAACGGCAGCGGTATGAGTGAGACGGTCAAAGCCTCTTTGTTCAAAGAATTTATTACCACCAAAGGCATGAATGGGACTGGATTTGGTCTGATGACCACAAAAAAAATCATTGAAGAACACCAGGGAACAATATGCTTTCAAACCGAACCCGGCAGAGGTTCTGAATTTATCATCCAGCTCCCGTTAAGAACAAAGGACTCAAAAGGAGGTGTCCGTGGAAAAGATTTTCATTAACCCATACGGTCATATCCTGATGAAAAAGGGTCAACAGCAAACCGGGCCTGTTCTGAAATTGCTGGGCAAACCCATTGAACTGGATAAAGCCTTTACCCTGCGATCCTTTTTTTTAATGCTGGATCAATATCCGGAACTAAAACAGATCAGTGAAATTCTGGAACCCCTTCTGGAAATTGTTGCAGACGATGGCGGCCTGGGAGCTAAAACCGATGAAATAGAAAGTCTGATTTTTTATAAAACCATTGAAATACAGGGTTTTCCCGGAAAACCAAAGTTGAATATGTATAACAGCTTGAAAGGAGTGATGAATAAAACGGCCAAAGACTTAAAGTTTTTTCATCCGGAAACTTTAATGGATCACACATTGACCCTGGGAAAATTAAATCATATTGTTTTTGGGGATAAGGAAGATGTTTTCCAGTATGAGACTTTTTACACACTGTTTGAGCTTGTGGAAGGCATTGCCTGGGAATTGTCTTTTAATTTTAACCCGTTACAATGTAGCATAAGGAGGTAATATGTTTAAAAAAATACTTTTCGCCACAACAGCGTCTCCGGCGTGTGATGCGGCTGCAAAAATCGCTTTTGAGCTTGCCGAGAAATATAAATCCGAATTGATTCTTTATCATGTATTCGGCGTCCCTTCCCATGGGGGCGGTTTTTCCGTGACAGACTATGTCACCGGGGAAGAGGATAATGTGGGCCCTGAATATCTGGCATACGTCAAGGATGAGATGAAAACCACCTATGACGCTCTGATTCAGAAACACGGGGCGCCTAGGTTTGAGACGCTTGCCGGGATACCGTCCACCGAAATTCTGAGATTTGCAAGGAAAGAAGGTGTGGATCTGATCGTCATGGGCGCTCATACACGACAGGATGAAACCGGGTCCGCCAGGTTCCGGGGAATCGTGGGCACGACCATGCAGCAAGTGGCCCAGAGAGCCAGATGTCCGGTGCTGATTGTCAGCAGACCCTGTGAAACCTGTTTCTGGTATTTCAATAAAATTATTTTCGGAACCGATTTTTCAAAGGCATCCATGGCTGCATTTCAATTTGCCTATAAAATGGCTGCATTTATCGGGTGCAAGCTTTATCTTTTCCATGCCCTGGATATGGGGGCTTCCCAGGCCGGGGTTCCTCCCGGACAAAAAACCATTGAAGACCGGATAAAAGCGGCAAAGGCGAGGATTGAAACAGAATATGTATCCCGGATGAAGGATTTTGACAATTATGAAATCACGATCTGGGAAGGCATCCCCTATGTCGAACTTTTGAAATTTGCCAGGGAAACCAGCGGTGATCTCATTGTCATGGCCCATCACACAAAAGACATTGATCCCAATGAAGCGCTCCTGGGCACAACCGTTGAACAGGTTGTATTAAGATCAGCCTGCCCTGTCGCCAGTGTGAACAGGGACGATAAATTATAAGCCGGGGTTGAAACATGATCCTGGAAAAAGAATTGCCAAAGGTTCTGATCCTTGATGATGAGATGCAGATGCGGTTTTATCTCATGACCCTGGTCAAATCCATTGGATGTGAACCCATCCTGGCAAAAGATGGTGCAGAAGGGCTTGATATCCTGAGCCATATCAGGCCCGCTGCCCTTATTCTGGATATCATGATGCCCATAAAAGGCGGTGGGCTGGTTTACCAGGAACTTGTCACCCGCCCGGATTTTAAAGACATCCCCATTATCTTTTTTTCAGGGGTTGATCGGGCTGCATTTTTTCACTATATCAAAATGCTGAATGTAACCCTTGAACACCCTGTACCCGTGCCTGCAATTTATGTTGCAAAAGATGCCGATCCCGAATATCTTAAAGAGGTTATCAAAGCTTGTGTAAGTTCACCTGAACCGGATCATTGAATGGGATAAAGCCCTATGGCAACCAGAATTCTACTGGCGGATGATGAAGAAGGCCTCAGAAAGGTCCTGACCATTTATCTTCAGGACGCAGGATACGAGGTCGTCACTGCGGATAACGGGAAAAAAGCCGCTCAGATGGCGGACACCGCATCCCCGGATATTGTTCTCACGGATATCCGGATGCCGGGGATGGACGGCATTTCCCTTTTAAAACATATCAAAGAAAACACTCCCGACATTGAGGTCATCATGATCACGGGTCATGGCGACTATAAACTTGCCATTGAAAGCCTGAAGCTCAATGCGGTTGATTTCATATCCAAACCCATTGATAATGATGTACTGGACATTGCTCTGAAGCGGGCCAATGACAGAATTCAAAACCGAAAACAGATCCAGTCCTATACGCAAAACCTTGAAGCGCTTGTCCGGGAAAAAACCCGGAAACTCGCGGAATCCGAAAAAAGATATGTTCAGTTGTTCAATGAAGCCCCTTGCTATATCACGGTCCAGGACAGGGATTTGAATATCATTGAAACCAACCGGATATTCCGGGAACAGTTTAGTTTTCAGGATAAAATGACCTGTTTCAAGGTTTACAAGGACAGAAATGAACCCTGCCGGGACTGCCCAGTGCTGAAAACCTTCAAGGATGGCAAATCTCATACGGCTGAATTTGAAGTGATCCTGAAAGACGGCAGTATAAAGGATATCTATGTCCAGACCTCGGCCATCATTGATGATAGAGGCGCCATCACCCATGTCATGGAGATGTCCACAGATGTGACCCTGATCCGGGAACTTCAGGACCACCTGGCGGCTCTCGGGCTTCATATCGGTGCTGTATCCCACGGGATGAAACAGGTGCTGACGGGTCTTGACGGCGGTTCCTATCTCATTGATTCAGGCATTGATAAGGGCGATACCGGACGCATCAAAGAAGGATGGGACATCGTAAAGGAAAAGATGTCCAAAACCCGTCAGATGGTCCTTGATATCCTGTATCACTCCAAAAAAAGGGAACCGGACCGTTCCACGGTTCTCTTAACTGACCTGATCCAGGAAATCATTTCCATCATCAAACCCAAGGCAGATAAGGACAATGTCCGGCTGGACATTGTCAGCCCAGATAACAACATTTCCCTTCATATCGACAAAACCGCCGTATTCTCAGCCTTTATGAGCATTCTTGAAAATGCCGTGGAAGCCTGCGCAATAAGGGGAAAAAAGGGGATCGTCCGATTCGGCGTCGATATCAAACCGCCCCGCATCCTGTTTTCCATTAAAGACAACGGCAAAGGTATCGAGGAAAGCAAAAAGGACAAACTTTTCAACCTTTTCTATTCCGACAAAGGCAATAAGGGGACTGGACTCGGGCTTTTTATCGCTTCACGATCCATCAAACAGCATGGCGGCACCATTACCGTCAAATCCGAAGTGAATCAATACACTGAATTCACCATCACCCTGCCGTTGATGAAGTCATAAACCACGGGTTCTGTTTCAATTCCCACTGAATCAAAACAGGCCTAAAAAGAGATCAAAATGCAATACTCGATAGAGATATTATCACCAAATCCTCTTTTGCAACAGAGTCGCTATTTTAAAACCAGACAGGTAAGAATGATCGCAAAATTGCAACCTTGAGAATTTTATCAAAATATAACCCTTTAAAATAATGGGTAATTTTAAAAACATGAAGGAAATGTTGCTCTGGTACGGATTATGCTCTTCAGATCAAAAATTTGAATTCTGATGAGGACCAGGGATTCATATAACACGGAACCCCCCAAAGGGATCTAAAAGAAAGGAAATTTCTATGGCAGAAGCCGTTATCAAGCTTGGCAATAAGAAAAGAAAAAATATTTTTTTAAACAAGGTAAAAGAACTGTTGCCTGAGGGCGGCAACCTGAATGCATGCCTGACCTGTGGGGCATGCGCTTCCGGGTGCCCGGCCACAGGGCTGAACAACATGGACCCCAGAAAATTTCTCCGCATGGCGGCCCTGGGGATGGATGAAGAAATCATCAAATCCGACTGGCCCTGGATGTGCACCATGTGCCAGCGGTGCATCTATGTATGCCCCATGAAAATCGACATTCCCCAGTTGGTTTTCAATGCAAGAACGCTCCGTCCCAGAGAAGAAAGACCCAAAGGCATCCTCGGTTCCTGCGACATGGCCCTTAGAAACGAGAGTTGTAGCGCTATGGGGGCGTCTCAGGAAGACTTTGAATTTGTTGTTCAGGATATTCTGGAAGAATACCAGGAAGCCCAGCCGGAATTTGCCGACATGGAGGCCCCCATTGATAAGGAAGGGGCGGAATTCTTTCTGAACCAGAATTCAAGGGAGCCCGTAACAGAGCCGGATGAAATGGTCCCTCTATGGAAAATCCTTCACCTTGCCGGGGTTAACTGGACTTATGGCAGCCGGGGGTGGGGAGGTGAAAATTATTGCATGTTCCTGGCCGATGACGAGGCATGGAAAAAAACAACCGGAATAAGCGTCGACCAGGCCAATAGATTGGGGTGTAAAACCTATCTCAATACCGAGTGAGGACACGTCACTTTTTCAGTCCGGGCCGGAGTGAAAAAATTTAATCTTGAGCATAATTTTGAAATTAAAAACATATATGAATATTACGCAAAATGGATCAGGGAAGGGAAATTAAAGGTCAATTCCGACTGGAATAAAGACCTGAAAATCAAATTCACCGTACAGGATCCCTGCCAGATTGTCAGAAAAAGCTATGGTGACCCCATTGCTGAAGATCTGAGATTTGTTGTCAAATCCATTGTGGGGGAGGAAAATTTTATCGATATGCAGCCCAACCGGTCCAACAATTACTGCTGCGGCGGAGGCGGTGGTTTTCTGCAGTCCGGATTTAAAGACCAGCGTCTTGAATACGGAAAAATCAAAGACGCCCAGATCAAGGCCACAGGCGCTGATTACTGCATCGCAGGCTGTCACAACTGCCATGCCCAGATCCACGAACTCAGCGAGCATTTTGGGGGCAACTACCCGGTGGTCCATCTGTGGACATTGATCTGCCTGTCATTGGGAATATTGGGACCCAATGAACGGGAATACCTGGGAGATGACCTGAAAGAAGTCAACGTCTTCCACCCGGAAACCGCCAATTAACCTCCATAAAAAGCCTGGGGATGATATTTCATCCCCAGGAATCAACGGATACCGACATTTCAACGTAAAAAAGAAAGCAGAGTATCTCCAACTTTCCGGAACATTCGAGCGTGGAATTGGCTGAAATGATATAATTTACAGCCTCTTTCAATCCATCATTCAGCGGTGCCGCAAACGTATCCTTATCCCTGGAACTGCGATAGCCAAACGTGGTGTAATCAGCGAATTGCGTATGGCTCAGATTGTTGCCGTTACCCGATTGGGGATGCTGAGATCTGTGATAGGTAATTGTATCCATGAGCCTTGTACACTGGGGTGCGATTGCCGGATCAAATCTTTTCTGGAAGGGAAATATCTCTTTCCCCGGCTCATCCGATTATAAGCACTGAATTCACCATTTTCTGTCAGGCGCATTTGTGCGACCATGATTTTCCCCCAAAACGCCTGATGCATTTTTATATTTTATTCCAGCACATTAAAATAATTAATGCATTTATTATTAAAACAATCGCGAGCTCAAGGCATACCCTTTGCTTATAGCCAACGGAACGGTCAATGGTATCTCTTTTATTCATTGAAGCCTTTCCATCGGCAATGATGATGTGAATCGGTATGCCGAAAAGGAAAAATTACCGGTGGAATGCCCTGTAAAATGATCGGTAATATTGAAAAACGGCATAAGGATTTCTCGATCTATGAAAAACAGCTTTATATGAATCTTGCACGGGAGTATCCGGCTAAATTTAAAAAATTGTAGCACCAGGATTGCGTTTTCTGCAGTAGTGAGTGCTACAGCCGGGCATCATAAAGCCTTTTTCAATTCCATTTTTAAGGGCAAAACTTTCCAAAAACCTGTCTGTATTACCGGTTACAAAAGAAATAAGTTCGATTCTGCTCTGTAAAATTGTATCGGAAGCTTTTTGAGAAATCGCGCCACAGATTAAAACAGGCACCCCCAGGTGGGTCAGCAGATTAACAAGAGTTTCCGGTGTATCCGGGTTGATGGTTTTGAATGTTTTGCTTACAACAATGCTGTTCTCGATTTCTGCTATCAGCAGATTGGATGAGGCATCAAAAACAGGGGATATTCTGTTTCCCCATATGGTCACGGCAATTTTCAAGTTCGCCCTCCAAAGGAGTTTTTGTATTTTACAGTAAATGTTGATGCAAACCTTATGCCTGGAAAAAAATTATCTTGCAATCCAATAATTCCAAACGGTTATGAAAATGTTGGGGGCTGGGTTTCAACAACTCGCAACACACATAAGACGCAAAAGCAAGACCGACGCAACTGCATCCATGCAATAGATGACGGATAAATCAGGCATGGTATTAAGGAATCAGCTATAAGGAAATACCTAATTTTTTGATTCTCCTGAAAAGAGTGCTTTTATGGATGCCGATATCGATTGCCGCTTCGGTGCGGTTGTAATTATTACGTTTCAGGGCTTCCAGAATGAGTTTGACCTGGGCCGCTCTTACCGGATCGCCGGATTTTGTTTCATCCGCGATGGAGGGATCTTCATCCAAGGGCTCTGCATTTAAAAAAATCGGTAGATGGGCAGGTTGGATATATCCTTTTGTGCAAAGAATAAAGGAATGTTCGATAATATTTTCAAGCTCACGGATATTGCCGGGATAATCATGGTTCATCAAGGTATGGAGAACCTTCTGGTCAATTCCCTGGATAAATTTGTTTCTTCGGATATTAAAACGGGATACAAACCGTTCCACCAGAAGCGGAATGTCTTCCATGCGTTGCCTTAACGGCGGCAGTTTTACAGCTATAACATTAATCCTGTAAAACAAATCCTGCCGGAATTCGCCCGTTTTCACCATGGCAGACAGGTCCTTGTTGGTGGCGGCGATGATACGGATATCCGTTTTCTCCTTTTTTACGCCGCCCAGGGGAGTGTATTCATGATCCTGGAGAACCCTTAACAGTCTAACCTGGAAGGCAGGGCTCGTGTCCCCGATTTCATCCAGAAATATGGTGCCGCCATGGGCCAGGGAGAATTGACCGGGTTTGTCCTTTTCCGCACTGGTAAAGGCCCCTTTTTTATACCCGAATAACTCTGATTCCAGAAGGGTGTCGGGCAGTGCCCCGCAGTTGATGGTGATGAACGGTGCGCTTTTTCTGTGGCTGATGTTGTGAACGGCTTTTGCCATCAGTTCCTTGCCTGTTCCGGTCTCACCCTGTATCAGTACGGTGGCGTCGCTCTCGGCAATCTGAGGAAGAATATTCAATGTCTTTTTCATTGCGCTGCTGGTGCTGACCATATCCTCTATATTTACCCCGGCAGATATTTCTTTTCTCAGATCTTCAACAAGAGAGTGGTCCCTGAAGATTTCGACCCCGCCGATAACATCCCCGCTTTTATCAATCAGAAGGGAGGTGGATACGGTAATGGGGACCCGTTTCTGTTTGCTGTTGATGATATAGCCGGAGGTGCTGATAAAGGGTTTTCCTTCTTCCATTGTTTTTTTCAGGGCACATTCCGCTTCGCACATATTGGACCGGAACACCTCCCAGCAATGCCGTCCGACAGCATCTTTACGTGAAATCCCGGTAATTTCCTCTGCTGCCCGGTTAAAAGAGGTGATCTCCCAGTTGTAATCTATTGTAAACACCCCGTCGGAAATGCATTCCAGGATTACTTTAGTGGTTTCTTCATTCAAGGGACCGAAAATTTTATTCTTCATCTGTTAAATAAGCCTGAGTTCTGTTAATCCATATCAAGTCCAAAGTGACATAACCCGATCTTTTCGACAAGACCTTTCACTTCCTTTATGAAGAGAGCTTCCATACGTATTCTATTCCGTTAAAAATTAAAGGATCAGTGCTTTGGATGCCAGGGACGCAATGGTATCCACCGTGACACCCAGGTTGAACTGTTTTGATATTTCACCCAATTGGCGATGGCAGGAAAGGCATGGGGCTGCCACATGCCTAACACCGGAAGCGATGATCTGCTCAGCCTTTGCCTTGCCCGTGATCATCCGCTTTGCCTTGCTGGTGCTGTCCTGTAGCATACCGCCTCCGCCGCCGCAGCAGATGGCGTTTTCCCGGTTGGGCAGAAGTTCGACGACATTTTTGCAGGAGAGGCGCAAGACTTCCCTGGGCGTATCATACATCCCGGACTTCCGCCCAAGATTGCAGGGGTCATGATAGGCTATATCAAAAGGGTGAATCAAAGGGTCCAGTTTGATAGTGCCTTTATTCACCTGCTGTAAAATAAATTCTGGCATGCTGATGATCTCGAATCCGGGTTTTCTTCCAATGAGTTTTTCCGTCATCATTTTAAGGGCATAATACCCATGACCGCATTCTGACAGGACCAGGGTCCTTATACCCATAGCTTCTGCCGGTTCAATGACCATGAGCGCCATTTTTCTTGCCACCTCATCATCACTGATAAAATAACCCCAGTTGGTCACATCCGTGTGGCTGCCGGACATGGTCCAGGATACGCCAGATGCGTAAAAGAGCTTTGCCATGGCGGTCAGGTGGAGCACATTGGTGCGAAGTTCTCTCGGGTTGGGCAGGTAGAGATATTCAGTATCGCTGAGGTCATAAGGGATCACTGCGGATGGGTCGTCGACCTCTTCTGCAAATTCCCCTGCCAGCCATTCCATGGTATCTACAAAATCTTCCCGGGTCAAGCCGTTAACATCCCCGCTCTGGAGTCTTGATGCCACACCTCTGCGGATATCTTCCGAAATCAGGTATTCTGCATCGGGAAGCGAGCGTCCCTTTCTCACCACGTCTGCCATGGTAATTCCCATGGGGCATTCCTGGGTACAGCGGTTGCAAAGGAGACAATCCCATAACATCCCGCTTTTAATCAGCTCCTCATCCAGGCCCATGACGGCCATCCGGACCATCTGCCGAGGGACGGGCCCGCCTTCGCCGTCAAACCAGGAGCATCTTGAATTACAGGCGCCACAGGTCAGACATTCGGATACATTGTCGTCCGATTCATAGAGATTGAGCTGTTTCAGCAGAGTTGAGTCGTCTTTTATATCAATTGTCGTCATGATCTTTCCTTTTTTTATTTTCCAGGGAATAAAGCATCTTGAAATCTTACGGGTTCGTTGGCAGCAAAGGGTTTGAATTCAACCTTGGCCCCGGTTTTTTCAAGAAGGCGGTTGGTTTTCTGCGTCCGTGAAACGGCGGTACGGCTGCCGTGAGAGGACCGGCAGTTGCCTGGGTGGCAGCCCGCAAGAGTGATGCTCGATGCGCCGTTGAGCCATGTTTTTAAAAGTGTCCCGGTGTCCACCCGGCAGACGCAGGGAACAGTGATGAGGCTTGTATTTTCCGGGAGGGTTGTGCTTTTCGCAGCAATGGCGGCTGACCGTTCACAGGCAAAAATGATATCCCGGCCGCCCAGGGTCTCGTTTGAAATAGAAGGATCATGGAAATCGGTTTGCGTAATGGCCAGGGCCGGGCAGGAAGAGACGCATAACCCGCATGAGACGCAGGCCTCCGGAACTACATAGGGCTTTATGCCGTTTACGATCACAATGGCGCAGTGGGGGCAGATCCTGTAACAGGTCAGGCACCTGACACATCGATACTCGTCAATGACGACGGTATCGTCGGTCAAGAGGCCCGGATCTCTCTGTTCAAGGGTTTCAATGGACGAAAGAATCGTTTGGATTTCCC
This sequence comes from Desulfobacula sp., assembly GCA_020048635.1. GTDB lineage: Bacteria > Desulfobacterota > Desulfobacteria > Desulfobacterales > Desulfobacteraceae > Desulfobacula. The sequence continues at coordinate 12,315 of JAIFMF010000026.1, forward strand.
GTGAAAGGTCTTCGGCATCCGTGTCGTCGTGACAGGCTCCGGCAAAGAAGATGCCTTTCCTGGGGCTCCCCGTCAACCGGTGCCGGATATTGGGGCTCTGGAAAAAACCTTCGCAATCGCTTTCCAGTTTTAACAGATCCATGGTCTTTTTATACCCGGGAGATGGGGTTGCATTTTCCGGAACCACTATCCAGCCGGCATTAAACCGGAGGGATATATCAAAAAGAAAGGCGTCTTTTATACTTACTGTGAGCCCCTGGGCGGATCGGCCAATGGTTACATCTTCCTTATCCGTGACGCGGAAGAATTTGACTCCCAGTTTCCGGGCCTCATCATAGGTTTTCTGGCCGGTTTTGCCATGGACCGCCATATGGCGGATGATGATATCGGCCTTTTTTCCTGCTTTGACAAGCCTGAGTGCAAAATCAAGCGCCATCCGGGCTTCCTGTTTTGGCGGGGAAGGGTATGTGCCGAGATGAAATAGAACCCGATCCGGGATCTTGTCCGGGGTATGATCCAAAATCTGCTCAAACCGGGCAATGGAAAAAAGACAATCCCAGGCCGGATTTTCCACGGTAAATGCCGTCTGTTTTTTAACCGGTTCAGCCACAATGACAGCACATACCTCATGTGTTTCCAACGGCCCCCTGTCCGGACGGACTACAAGCTCAAACCGGTTCACGGTTCCTTTGACGGAAAGCAGCGTATCAAAAGGTTTCCAAAGGATGCCGAGCCCGGATTTGGGATCGGGAAAGGAATCGGATTCTCCTTTGCCCAGGATCAGGGCGTTGTGGCCGTTATCCCGGAGTGCCTCGGCAATCTTCAGGGCTTCTTTGCCGTCTCCAAAAACCGCAACCGTGCGCTGTTGAGGCGAGGGCATGAACCCGCATTCCTTCAGGATGGAACGGGCAGCGCTTTCTCCATCTGCTTTGGAGGTCAAGATGTCCCGGGGACCGGCTGCGCAGCCAGCAATATGAATACCGGAGTCGGTAGGATTCAGAAGAAAACCCCAGGGGTCGGCATTCAAATGAAGACCCGGTGCTGTTCTGACTAATGCGCTACCCGGCGCAATGCCCACGCTGAGTACAATCAGGTCGAAATGTTCGGCAATCCTGGACCCGGAAGCGTAGTCTTCGCGAATGATGGTGAGCATGCCTTCTTTTTTTGTATTCATGATGTCAAGGGGCACCCCCTGGACCAGCCTGATATTTTTTCCAAGGGTTTCAAAAGCGGAACGGGTCTCCTTGCCCATGATCTGAAGATCCATATAAAACATGGAGATATCTGCCTTAGGATAAACCGATAGAAGTTTGTTGATATGTCTGAGGGACACCTTGCAGCAGACCTGTGAGCAATAATCTCTTCCCTTCAGGCGGTTTCTGGAACCTACGCACTGGATAAACCCGATTCTGGGAACCGCTGTTTCCCCCAGATAGGGTCCAAGACCTTGCCCGGCCAAAATTTTATTCAGATCCACTGTCGTTATGACCCGGTCAAAAGCATGATATTTTTCACCCATGAGACCATCCGGGGATATGGGTGAAAATCCGGTGGCCATAATGATTTTGTCGACAAAAAGGGGTGAATCCATGCCCGGGTCGAGGCTGACACGGTATTTTCCATCCTCTGCCATTATGTTGGTAACGGTTCGGTTCAGGTGGGTGGTTAAATTATCCTGGTTCTTTGCCTGTTGCACCATTTCCGGTACCAGACAGGCGCCGCAGTTTTGACAGGCTTGTGTTGCCATGCAGGCCCAGGAAGCGGCATTGCCGCCAAGCTGATCCGTTTTTTCCACAAGATGGACAGCAAGATTGTATCTTCCCAGGATGCCTGCGGCTGAAAGACCGGCAACGCCGCCGCCGATAATCATGATGCTTTTTTCTGTATTTTTAAACTGTTGTATATTTTTCACAGGGCACATAGTGTGTGATTCCTTTTCATATAAAAAAAATTGGGCTTCCGGACCAAGGGACAAAGCAATGGGTATGCCAAAAGAAGGCAAATTGTGTAACCAAAGGCAAATCCATATTCCCACAAACAAGGGAAGATTGATACCATAATCGAATGGTTGCATCAATACATTCTTTTGTTTTTGACGGTCGCAACTTTGCAACACATCGTTCATGCGATCATTATGGGCATAATTTTAATAAGGTAAAAACAGGATATTGGCTTATAAAGTAAATCAAAAATAGGGATTATGCTTTCAATAGTTATTATAAAATGAAGTTTTTCCTTACAAAATTAAAGTTTATGCTTGACAAGGTTTTTTTGATCTGGTTTAGCTTAATATACATTTTGATCTTTGGTTAGCGATTCAAAAAAGTATATTTATAAGAGGAGAGCACATGCACAAATTATTAAAAGAAAGCCCGGGAGAAAAGATCATGCTCCTGGGGAACGAAGCCATAGCAAGGGGTGCGATAGAGGCGGGAGTGGCCTTTGCCTCGACCTATCCAGGCACCCCGTCATTGGCCCTGGAAGTTGCGGCCGGTGCTGCCAATTCAGGATTAAGAACCTTTTGTATGATGAAACACGTGGGACTGAACGTGGCAGCCGATCCTCTCATGACTCTGGCTTATGTGGGCGTCACCGGCGGCATGGTTATCCTTACGGCCGATGACCCGTCCATGTTCTCCAGCCAGAACGAACAGGATAACAGATACTATGCCAAATTCGGCAATCTTCCCATGTTGGAACCCTCTTCCGTACCCGAAGCCAAAGACATGATCAAATACGCCTTTGATCTTTCGGAACAATTGAGCCAGCCCGTACTGTTGAGAACCACCACAAGGATCAACCATTCCAATGCCTATGTCACCTTTGGGGATGTAAAAGCAAGAAAAACCAAGGGCAGATTTAATAGAGAACCTTCAAGATGCGTGACCGTGCCAGCCGTATCGAGACAACTCCATGTCAAAGTCCTGGAAAAAATGGACAAGGCCAGAGAGGTCAGCGAAACCTCAGAATTCAACACCATTGAAGGCAACGGAAAGTTCGGCATCATCACCAACGGCGTGAGCTATTATTATGCCAGGGACGCGGTCAAAGATCTCGGCCTTGAAGCCCGTATCCTTCGAATAGGCTTCTCCAACCCCTTGCCGGAAAAAAAGATCAAAACCTTTCTCAAAGGCTGTGACAAAGTCCTTATCATCGAAGAAGGCGAGCCCTTCATGGAAGAAGCCGTCAAAGCCTTTGCCCAGGAAGAAGGGATCATCATCCCCATCAGCGGGAAATCCAAAACCCTTTTCTCAAAACTCTACGAATACGACCCGGCCATGGTCAGGGAAAAAACAGCCGCCTTTTTCAACGTCCCCTATACCCCCACCACAAAACTCGACACCGGCAATATCCCCCCCAT
>JAIFMF010000102.1 GCA_020048635.1 Desulfobacula sp.
GCCGCTGTCCTGCAGGTTGTTCAGAGAATGGTGATGATCCACGAGAAAAGTAATTCTCAGATGGAGCGCATCGGATCATCAACGAAAAAAAGTGTTGAAATGGTGGAGGCAACCCGACAACAAATGCAGACCAATGAAGCATTGGTCAAGGTTTTTAATGATATCTCCATGCGGGAGATAGAGCATTTGGAGGGCAATCTGCAGCGTATTCAACAGCTATCCGCAGAGATTGCCCGGCTCCATCCGCTTGTTGATATTATTTCAGATATTGCCGATAAAACTAAACTGTTAGCTTTGAATGCCACCATTGAAGCGGCTCGGGCCGGTGAGGCCGGGAAGGGGTTTGCCGTTATTGCCGATGAGGTTCGGCAACTTTGCAACCAGACAAATAATGCTGCCAAGGAGATTGCCGACAATATTTTAGAGGTCGTGCAAAAAGTTGAGGAGGAAACCCGGCATACCCGGATAGACCTTGATAAACAAAAAAAATCGAAACAGTTCACCGAATTGTCCGACAACATTGCCCGAATTGCCGAAAGATTTCGCAGCGCTTCCCTCTTTCTTGAGGAAAGCAGCGGAACGATCGATGAAGCGAATAAGGTGATCGTCAATGAAATTTCCATGGCATTGGGAGAGATTCAATTCCAGGACGTTGTGCGCCAGCGGCTTGAACATGTTAACGGCAGCCTGAACAGTTTAGGCAGCTTTACCCGTGAGGTTGTTCTCTGGCTTGAGGGCAAAAAAGAGGAACCCGATCTCGTGAAACTCAATCTCACTGGCATGAAGGAAGGCTATGTGATGCAGGCGCAGCGGATAACCCATGATCAGGCCATTGGGAAAACTTCAACCGATACTGAGACTACGGGGTCAAACATAGAACTGTTTTAAGGATAGTCGTGGCTGAAATTATAGGAATAACAAACAGAAAAGGCGGCTCTGGCAAAACCACGACTTCGGTCAATCTTGCGGCGGAACTGGCCATAAGGGGAAAGCGCCTTCTGCTGATCGATCTTGACAGTCAAAACCATTGCGCCATTGGGCTAAACGTCAACGTGAAGAAAGGGACGCCGACGGTTCATCATCTGTTCAGGAATTCCGAGGCCAGACTGACCCAGGCCATTCAATCCACTGTCTGTCCTGGTTTGGATCTTATCCCCGCTGACCCCCTCTTCGAACATGGAATGAGCAGCGGAGACCGGTTCCGCCTGGCAAAAGCCATCTGCGAAGAAGAACTCGACAAGTCTTATGATATCATATTGATCGATACCCCCCCATCCCTGGATGACCTGCTGATGAATGCCTTGTGTGCCTGCAACTGGGTACTGATCCCGTTTATTCCGCATCACCTCGCCGCAGTAGGAATGCAAAACCTTGTCCGGGTTTTATTTAAAATCAAGTCAGGGCCCAATCAGCAACTGAAAATTCTTGGATTTCTGCCGATTATGCTGGATAAGCGAATTCACCAGCACCGCACGGTAACGGACGGCGTTTCAAAACAATTTGGGCAGTGGCGGCTGTTCAGTGGAATACGGACGGATATAAAGCTGGTAGAGGCCTTTGGCTTTAAATGTCCGGTACGGTTGTATCGGCCAAAAAGTCGAGGTGCCGCCGACTATGCCATTGCAGTGGATGAAATAATGAGCCGTCTGACTCAATTTTAGAGGAGTTAAACTCAATGACAATATAAATCAGATATCTGCTGTAACCCCAGAGGTTATCCGGGATATTTTGGAAGTCAGGCAGGCTGCAGAAGAAACCAATGCCGGTAGCCGGCAGGTCAATACAAGTTCCATGGAGCTGTCCAAATTAGCCGAAAAGCTGAATAGGATGGTCAAACAGTTTAAAATTTAAATTAAGGAGGGTACCCATCATGACGTCAACAGGAAAAAAATGGACAGGAAGAATACTGGCAGGCCTTCTGGGGGTGATCTGCCTGCTGTGTTTTCAAGGCATTCAGGCAGAGGAAGTGGAAAAGGGCCGTATACCGGCAGAGCATCTGCAGAAAACCTGCAAAAAGCTGCCCTGGGGGATTCTGGTCTGGGACAATGAAGAGGCAATTGAAAAAATGAACTCAGGGACCGGTATTCTCTGGGTGGACACCCGGCCGGTTGAATTATTCAGCTCCGGTACTGTCCGGGATGCGGTCTGCATTCCTTACAACCAGACAGGTAAGGACGGCAATGAATTAACCCAGAAAACGCTGCTGTCAGCCCTGACATCTAAAAATATGTCAAAGGACAATACAACCATAGCCTTTTTCTGCCAGGGACCGGAATGCCACCGAAGCTACAATGCTACTCTGGCTGCCGTAGCCCAGTGGGGATTTGCCCCGGAGCATGTCATCTGGTTCAGGGATGGGTATCCCAACCTGTTTTCTGCAGTTAAAGCCGATACCAAATTGAAGCGAAAGGCCAAAAAATATCTGTGTGACAACGCAATTAAACAATTGTGATCAAGGAGGGATAAAAGATGGCAGCCCCCATGTTTCGTCGTTTTTCCATAAATGTGAAAATTATCGGGATCTTCTGCGTATCACAGTTCCTGATGCTCATCCTGATCGGTTTTGTTCTGTATATCAGTGTCACCCAGCAGAAGCAGATGACGGAAGATGCCACGGTTTCCGGCCATGCCATCGCCATGAAAAGCATTTTGACCAATCGCGATGCCGCCCTGGAAAAAGCGATATTAAGCCTTCTCAACAATAATAAACTGGTGGAGTATGTCCTGAATCGTGACAGCAATGCCCGAATGATTATCGAAGGGGTATTTCTTTCCCTTGAGCAGCAAAACAATTGCTGCCGGATGACCATTTATTCCAAGGATCTTGAGGTGTTGATTCAGAACCGATCCAAGGACCTGCCCCTCAGGGGATCAACACTTCCCTCCTATCTTCATGATCTGTTTCAGGGAACCGGGAAAGACTTTTCCATTGCTTATTATTTTCGGGGGCCGGAGGGAATCGAACCGGTCTTTCCGGTGGAATACTGCGGCGCCACAGTCATTACCGGCGATGATGATCAACCCGTGGGATTTGTGGAAGTAGCCATGTCCCCGTCTACCTGGCTGAACCGGGTATCGGACCTGACCCTCAGCCAGGCCGCAGTTCTTGATGTGGGAAAGCAAAGATTTCTGCTGTCCACCGAGAACCAGATGTTTGCTGCGATTGAAAATGCTGGCTTAAAAAATAGCGCCCCGGAAAAAAGCCGGATCAGTTGCCTGGGAAAACAGTATTATCTGTCCCATCTCATGCCATTACAGGATCCATCCGGGGCAATGGTATCTCAGCTCTGGCTGACCCGGGAAAACACGCCGGAGGTCAAACAAGAGCAGCGGAATTTGATCCTGGGGGCGGTTCTGTTTATAGTCTTGTCCATTCTGGGCCTGGCCGGGACACTGCTCATCGTGACCCTGAACATTACCCGACCTATCCAAACCATGGTGGGCGGTCTGATCACGGATGCTGATCTGGCTACCACCATTACGCAGCAGTTGGGCGAATCAAGCCACGCCCTGGCTGAACGGGAGGCGACTCAGCAGACCGCCATTCAGGAGATGTCAAAGGTCTTGGAAAATATTTCCCAGATGAGCGGTGAAAATTCCGGTCAGGCTGACCAGGCCTGTGCTGCCATGGTCCGGGCCAGGGCAGCCGTGAACCGAACCAGCGAGGATATTTCCGGCCTGAGTACTGCCATGGGGCGGATTTTTCAGGCCAGCGAAGAAACCTCCAAAATAATCAAAACCATTGATGCAATAGCGTTTCAGACCAATTTGCTGGCATTGAACGCAGCGGTTGAGGCGGCCCGGGCCGGGGAAGCCGGTGCTGGTTTTGCCGTGGTGGCCGGAGAGGTCAGGAACCTGGCCTCCCGTTCAGCAGAGGCGGCGCAACAGACCGCCCGCCTGATCGAAGATACGGTGCATAAAGCCAGGGATGGCGCTGATCTGGTCAAAAAATCTCTCCAGGCTTTTTCTGATGTCATGGAAACCAGTTCCGGATCAGCAGAGCTGGTTTCCAGGATTGCAGCGGCATCTGCCCAGCAGGCCCGGGAAATTTCCCAGACAAAGGACATGGTTCTGGAGATGGGCCAGGCCATCAGCCTGAATGCCCAAAATGCCGAAGATACCGCCCGGGTCGTGGAAAAGCTGGGGATACAGTTCAGTCAGGTGAGAACCTTTACCCATCATCTGCTGAATATTATCAGTGGGGGCCGTCAAGCCAGGATAAAATAAATGGTCCTGCGGGTATTTAGTCCTGTTGTTTTTGATCAGGCCCTTTATTGTGAAATCGGAGACCTATTTCAGCCGTTATTCATACAATGAAAAAGGCAACGTTCTTTATCTTGAAAAAATTATCGGTTCCTGATTTCTAATTCGTCTCTATTGTCAAATTCTAACACCCCTTAAATCATATACTAACACGAATCGTCTATAAATGACTCCGGTAGTAAGAACCATGAATAAAAAGGAGTCCATATGTATAGTCGATATGAAATTTCGGAAAATGATCCGCCTGTTGAAAATGCCCTGGTAAATTTGGTCCCGGAACTTCATTCATGCGATGTTGCAGGGGTGGGGGCCATTCAGCATGTTCTGTATGCTCATCCGAAGATCAATATCTATTCAAAGATAAAAGACCATATCACCTTGATGAGGCCAAAGCAGTATCTGAAAAACTGTTTTGTTTTTGCTTCGCTTTTTTTTGCCTTGCCGGTGGGTAACCCTGAGATACTGGTCTCTGCCGGGATTGCGTTTGTCTTGTTTTCCCTTATGGCAAGTGCCGTCTATATTTTTAATGATTATTGTGATATCGAAAGCGATCGGATGCATCCCAAAAAAAGGTTCAGGCCTCTTGCTTCCGGAAAAGTCACAAAAACCGGTGCCCTTATTCTGATGGCCGGGTTGCTGGTGATCAGCATAACCGGGTGCCTTGCCTTATTAAACACACAGGTTTTATCCCTGATGCTTCTGTACCTCTGCATCAATGTCATCTATACGGTGAAACTCAAACACGTCAGCCTCATCGACATCTTTATCATCTCCACCGGGTTTGTGATCCGCTTGTTTGTCGGGAGCTGTGCATCCGGGTTGGAGTTGTCCTATTCCATCATCGTCATGACGTTTCTGCTCTCTTTGTTCCTGGCCTTTGCCAAAAGAAGAGACGATGTCCTGATCCTGATGGAAACCGGTAAGAAAATGAGGAAGAATATCACCGGCTATAATCTTGAATTTATCAATTCCGCCATGAGCATGCTATCCTCCATCATTCTTATTACCTATATCATGTATACGATTTCTCCTGAAATCATTGCAAAGCATCAAACCGACAAATTGTATCTCACGAGCCTCTTTGTCATCCTGGGGATACTCAGATACCAGCAGATTACCTTTATATACAAAAACAGCGGGGTTCCGACGGAAATCCTGATGAAGGATAAATTTATCCAGCTCAGTATCGGATTCTGGATCATCTCGTTTCTCTGTATCAAATATTTCCGGTGGTTTGTATGAATCCCTGCTATATTGTCACCGGAATTTTTATTAAGTCGCGGGGAGAAATATAAGGTGAAGCGTTTCAAAGATTATATTTTCCTGGGCATTAATTCCTATATCCTTTACGGCACCATCCTGCTTTTGTTCTCATTGTCCAGGATTTTCAATATCCTTTCTCTCAGGGACGTTTTTATCATCAGCGTGATCTGCTCTTATCTTGTTAAATTTCTGCTTTATAAAAAAGAGGGCAGGGAGTTTTCCATAAAAGCCGTCATTTTTATTGAAGCCGCATATCTGGCCTTGTTTGTCATCATTGTGGCCGGGGCATCTTTTTTTTATGACACCACCTATGACGGAAGGTCCTACCATCAGGAAGGCATCATCCTCCTGGCCGACGGATATAACCCGTTTTATGAACAACTAAATGAAGATAAGGTTCTGCACTCGCTTTGGATCAATCATTATCCAAAAGCAGCCGAGATTGTGTCTGCCACTCTATATTCAGTTACAGGAAATATTGAAACCGGCAAGGCATTTCATGTCCTGTTGATTTTTTCAAATATCCTGATGGGCATGGGCCTGTTTTTGCGGTGGGGAAAGTTATCTTTTTTTACAGGTGCGATATTCAGCCTGATCTTAGCTCTGAATCCGGTGGCGGTCTGCCAGTCCCTGACCTATTATGTGGATGGCCAGCAATGGTCCCTCCTGCTTGCTGCGTCTTATCTGATGTTTCTTTATATCCTTGAAAAAAAGCAGGCATGGAATCTGATGCTTGCATGGGTTATTATTCCCCTTGTCAATATCAAATTTACAGCCCTTATTTATGCAGTGATGACGGCCGGGATATATGGTTTTTTTCTCTTATTGACCGCCACAAAAAAAGAATTCCGCAAAACCCTGACCATCATCGGGGTGTCCTTTGCCATCGCCGTTTTCTGTGTCGGGTTTAACCCCTACGTCACCAACACGCTTATCAAAGGGCACCCGTTTTATCCCATCTATGGCGAGAACAAAGTGGATATCATCACCGGAAATGCCCCTGATGAATTTAAGGGGAAGAACCGGTTTCAAAAATTCTACCTGTCCTTTCTGGGCCGGACAGGCAATGTAATGTCCTGGTGGTCGGATGAGAAAATAGTGCTCAAGATCCCGTTCACCTTTGACCGGGATGAAATAAAGGCATTGTCCGGATGTGATACCCGGGTGGCCGGGTTTGGTCCGTTTTTCAGCGGGATATGTCTTGTGAGCGCCTTTATCTATCTGCTTCATAAGCTCGGCAGGTTCAAAAAGTCGGCCGGAACGGGCAGACTCCGGCAGATGTTAAATTCCGTCAACCTGATGGATGTCATCCTTTTCTGTGTGGCAGCTTCCGTTGTGATCAACCCGGAACCCTGGTGGGCCCGGTATGTCCCCCAGGTCTGGGCCATCCCTGTATTGATGATACTGAGCGTTATGATAGCGGACAATAAAAGGAAGGGGCTGACCCTCGTCCCGGTGTCTCTTTTTGGGGTGTCGGTTCTGCTGACGGTCTTTGTCTACATCGGCTCCAATATGGCGGACACCTCCGTCCTGAATCATGAATTGGCATTGCTATCCGAAAGAAATGAGACCATTGAGGTGTATTTTGAAAATTTTCGCAGCGACCGGTTGAAATTAATAAAAAAAGGGATCGCATACAGGGAAGTAACAGGAGGCCCCGAACCCACCGGGGAATATGAAAACACCCTTCTGGGTCATGGAACCCTGTGGCACAACGACAAGTCTCTCCATGATGCATTAAACAGGCTGAATTAAAATGATCCAGGAATTTTTATGAAGACCCGGCTGGCGATATTTGATTTTGACGGCACCATCACCCGGCGGGATACATTTCTTTTGTTTCTTGTTTTCTGCTTTGGCTGGGTAAAGGTCTGCCGTATCGGGATCAGGTGTATACCGGTTCTATTAGGGTACAAACTGAAACTGATACCCAATTCCAAAGCCAAGGAAACCATATTCGGCAGATTCTTCAAAAAAACCGGGTTCGAGGATTTCAATGAATTCTGCCGACGGTTCTCTCTTGGAAACATAAGCCCGGTCATCAAGGTCAGCGCCCTTGAAAAAATCTTTCGCCATAAGGACCGGGGGGATAAGATCATCATCATATCCGCTTCCATTGAAAACTGGATCAGGCCCTGGGCCGATTCTTTCGGGATTGACCATGTCATTGGAACCACTGTTGAGACCGAAGACGGCCTATTGACCGGGAAATTCAAAAGTCCCAACTGCTGCGGAGAAGAAAAAGTCGAAAGATTTATCCGGGCATACGGGGATACTGACCAATATCATATTTCTGCATACGGGGACAGCAGGGGAGACAAAGAACTGCTGTCCATAGCCGACGAGCCTTTCTACAAATTATTATAATTTTCACAATTCTCTCACAACACACAAATATTTTTTTGCAAAGATCTTTTCGGAACAAGTCAGTTGGAAAGATTAACACTAAAATCAACAGGAGATTAAAATGAGATTCATCTCGTCCTTCATTCCCCTGATATGTCAGTGCCGGTTTCTTTTTCAGGTTCTTTTTTTGGCGTGGATAATTGCCTGTCTTACCGGAAATCCGGCTCATGCAGGCGTATCTGCTGTTGCTGTCGGCAAAGCCAACGGCCGGGAAGTCCCTAAATGGCCCTCATGTGACGGTCATTGCACAACCCAGAATATTTCTTTTGTTCATGTGTCCGATCTGCACGCCCAATACAACCTTGACAAAAACGGTTCCAGCCCGGTGGGACGCATCCGGGGATACTATGAACAAGTCAAAAAAGAAAATCCCTTTACCCTTTTCACCAATGCAGGCGATGATTATGAAAAAGGGTCCATAGCCGAGGAGCTCTCAGAGGGAAAAACAACAAGACAAGTCGTGCACGCATTGCGGTATGATGTCCGCACCTTGGGTAACCACGATTTTGCCTGGGGCTTCGAGGAATTGCTGCGATACAGCAATGATCCGTCTGCCGTGGTTCTTGCCGCAAACGTCAAACTGAACTCCGGCAAGAAAGGCTTTTATCCGGAAAGGACCCCCGGCTGGACTGATTTTTCAGTTATAACCGTTGGGTGTGTCAGGATCGGTTTTTTGGGTCTGGTGACCAAACCCGTGGGTGAAAATGATCAGCCCTATGATGGGCCCTACTACCGCCATCACCCCGAGCTTCAGACAAATTTTAACTTTGCCGGAATCGCCAGAGATATCATTGCCCGGCACCGGCAGGAAGTGGATGTGCTTGTCCTGATAAGCCATCTGGGATTGCAGGAGGATATCGTTCTTGCAGAGGAGACCAGCGGCATCGACCTGATTCTTGGCGGGCACACCCACTCGATCACACAAACCCCTTTGCGTGTAAAAAATACGACGATTGTTCATACCGGCGCTTATGGCGAGAATATCGGCAGAATGGATATCGAATATGATATCCATAATAAACGCATTGCCGAGAGTCGATTTCATCTGATTGCCAACCGTCCGGGTGAAGTGCCGGATGACGAGCATTTCGAACGGAGGGTGGCTGATATTCTCAAACCATACGAACAGGAGCTCTACAAAACCATTGCCGATGTCAACCAGAACCAGAAAAAAGAAACCATGGCGCTTATTGCGGCCCGGGCAGCAGTTGAAACACTGAAGGTTGATGCCGCCTTCATAAGTGAAGACATGGTATGGCAGGAATGGAATAAGGGTGAACTGACGCAGCAGGATATCCTGAACGCCTTCAGGGTGGAACGGCAACCTGCGGCAAGCCCGGGGCACAGCAGCCTTTATCGGATGGAAGTTGAAGGCCGGGATTTGATCCATGCCATCGCTGTTTTAAGAAATTCTGCCTACTGGGGGCCGTCCCGGATAAATCCGAAAACCAGTTACACCATCGCCCTCCAAAAGCTGCCCGCCCTCAATCAAAAAGAATTCTTTGGAAAAAGTATAGGCTATTCACAGCCCAAACCGGCAGCAGAGCTATGGGAAACCGTGGTGTCCTTTGCCATGGGGCAAAAATCCGCCGGGCTTTCTTTAAATCAAGGATTGCAGGACCGGAACAGTGCTACCCTTGTTTCGCTATATAAAGACTTACAACAGAGAATACCATAATTTTAATGGAAAGGGCAATGCTCTGATTCCAGTTCCTCCAGGGCTTCAATGGAAAGATTGGCAAAGGGAAGTGCTTCCAGGCGCTCCAGCCCGATGGGCCTGCCTGAAAATTCACAATACCCGAAACTCCCGGTATTGATCCGCTCGAGTGCATCGTCGATCTGCCGGAGCATCTGGCTGTACCTTTCATAAATTCGAATTTCCTGTTCAAGGTCCATGGTATACAGGCTCCTGTCAAGAACATCTGCATGATTGGTTTTAAGTGTTTTTATCTTTTCCCGGTGTCGGGATATTTTTTCCAGTAAATCCACCTTGCTGCAGATGAGCTTGTTTTTGAAATAGGCAACCTGCGAATCATTCATATAGTCCCTCGGTTGAAACCCCATGCTCCTGATAACTGATTTTGTTTTCATGACCAACCTCCTATTGAATTTGATAAAGATATTAAACCATCATCCGGATTTACCGGTTCATCAGAAGCAGTATCCCAGATATTTATTATGAAATGATTATCAGGACGCTAAAAAATTGTTTGGATTCACCTTTGCCCTGAAAGAACATCATAAAACCCTTGTCGCATTTCTGCTGATTTTGGGGATAAGGCAATGTCTGGCATAATCTTTGGACGGGGTGGGATGGTCGTCAACACTTTTTTAAATATCTGGGATCTCAGCTTTGATCCGACGGGCCAGTATACGGAATTCACCGTAGCCATTCCGGTTCGATAGCCCGGATTCGGCGTATCAGTGGATATCTGCATCATCCGATGCGATATCACCAAGAGCGATGGCCAAGGCTCTCTTCAGATCATTCATCTGATACGGCTTGCTTAAAAATGCCTGGGGCTGCTCACCCTGGTTTTCAGCAAATGCGGAATTCATGTCATAGCCACTGGCCAGAATCACCGGGATATCCGACCGGATACGCCGCAACGCCCCCAAGGTTTCCCACCCGTTCAATCGTGGCATGGTCAAATCGGTGAGTACCAACCGAATAGTCTGATGAAGCTCGCTGAAAAGGTCCACGGCTTCTTCTCCATCCTTTGCCATGAGGACCTCGAACCCAAGACGGGTGAGCATGGCGTTGGCCGTTTTGCGGACCATTTCCTGATCGTCCACCAAAAGAATGATTCCTCCGCTTTGCAGTGTCGCGGAAGCAACTGACTTGTTTTCTCCAGTGCCGGGGCCGTTCTCAGATGAAAAAGGCCACATTACCTGAAAAACGCTTCCCCGGCCCGGCTCGCTTTCCACTGTAACGCAGCCCTCCGAGGCCTTTACGATTCCCAATACCACAGCCAACCCAAGCCCCCGGCCTGTGAATTTGTCCGTAAAAAAAGGATCGAAGATCCGGCCAATGGTTGTATCGTTCATGCCGCAGCCGGTGTCCGCAACCCTGAGACAGGCATAGGTTTCGGCATTTGGTTCCCAGTCTAAAGGAAAACGGTGGGTGTCAGAAATATCGGAAGCGCTGGTGGTGTTTATCGATATGCTTACTTCACCGGCCTTATCCAGCGATTCCCAGGCGTTGGTAACAAGAGCGGATATGATTTGATCCAGGTGAGATCTGTCGGCCCGGATAACCGGTCCCGAATCCGGTAGATCGCAGCGTATTTCGGCCCCCATTGGCCTATCCGTTTCCAATCTGGCAAGACTTTGCCGGCAGGCGTTGACAAGATCAACCATCACCGGTTTTCCCTGCGACTGCCCCAGGAAAGTGAGCATGAGCCTGGACGTCTCGGCCGCGCGGTGGGCTGCCGTTTGAGCTTCTCTCAGATTTTCAGAACCCATCGCACCCGACGGCAGGTCTTCGGAAAGCAGTTCCAGGTTTCCGATAACCACCGCGAGCTGGTTGTTAAAAAGGTGTGCAATGGATCCGGTCATCCGCTCCAGGCTTTTATTTTTCTCTAAAATCTGGAGCCGCTGCTGCAACCTGACCCGCTCGGTGATATCTTGAATATGAACCAGATAACCGACCGGGACTTTGCCTTCCGGAATAATTGGAGTAATCAGCACATTGAGATCCATAGTCCCGAAGCGTTGCGTTTCATATAGCCTGTGGTTTTTTACCAACTCGAAATCAAAAGTAAAATCATAGTGTGCAGTTTCACCCTGGCTCAGTCTTGCCTTGACATCATCCGTCACGTTAGGGTCTTCAAAGAGTTTGAACCCTTTTACCTCTGCAACCGTGGAGACGCCGAAGATCTCAAGACAGGCAGGGTTGGCAAGGATCAAGTCGCCGTGGACGTCATACAATTCGATCCCGATGGGCGATGTTTCATAGATGCCTTTAAACCGCTCTTCGCTCTCGTGAAGCGATTTTTCAGCCTGTTTGCGCTCCGTGATGTCTCGAACGATGATAACAATTCCCTCACATGCATTGTTTTCATTTAGAATAGGGGCCTTAGTCGTACTCACATAACGGATGCCGTTGTAAGAAGAAATTTCTTCTTCAATATTGATAGATTGGCCGCTTTCAATAACATATTTATCATGATTTCTGAATTTCTCGGCCAATTCGTAAGGGAAGATATCAAAATCGGTCTTTCCAACAATTTCGTTCTCAGTCTTACCTGCCAAATTGCACATGGCCGGGTTAACTAATCGGAAAATAAAATTATTGTCTTTGAAGGCAATAATATCTTGAGTGAAATGAATAATGGATTTGATAAAATGCTCTGATTTACGGAGATTGTCTTCCGCCCGCTTGCGCTCCGTGATGTCGCTGAGCACCACACGGCAGACCGGCGCGCCGTCTTCCGCTTGAGCGGCAGTTCCCGCCAGATGCCCCCAGAAGCGTGCGCCGTCCGGTTTGACCAGCCGCAGTTCGCATTCCTGGGATTCACCCGTCTCAAAGAGTATTTTACGGTGCAGGTAGTAGATAGTCTGATCCTCTTTGAGGATGAAGCGGGAGAGTGGCTGCTTGACCAGCAGGCTGCGGGACGTTCCCAGCAATGTGGCGGCGATGAGGTTGGCCTCCAGGATCAGTCCCTTATTGGACAGGGTGCAGTAGCCCACCGGGGCCAGGTCATAAAGGTCGTAATACCGATCCCGCCCGGCTTCGATTCGGGCCTGGGCCGTTCGAAGCTCCTCGTTCTGCATCTCCAGTTCGATCTGGTGTACCCGCAGCTCGTGGAGCGTTTTCCGGATTTCTTCAGGTGAGAGGGCCGCAGTGTCTTCTGATGTCCGGGCATCCCGCTCCCGGGCAAGGGTTTCAGCCCTTTGCCGCAAATCCGCAGCAGCTTTGGCGCGGTTCTCCTGGGTTGTCATGGGTGACCTCCGTTATTTTCAGATGGCAAAGTGCTGTTTGCTCCGGTACCCTTTGGCTCCCGGGCTTGTTGTTTGATCAGTTGTCCGGTGACATCCAGGGATGTACAGGTGATTCCGACCACTGCGCCGGCGGCATCGTGCAATGGCTCGACGGTCAGGTCATACACAAGCGTTTTGCCTGCAATCGTGGTCCGGATGTTTTGCTGCATGCCCTTTCCAGTTTCCAGCACCTTTTGTTTGATGGCCGTCAGTGCGGCGGCCTCCTGTTTCGACAGAAGGTCGGCGTCGGTCTTGCCGATGATCTGTTCTGCTGAAAAACCAAAATTGGGGTTGTGAATCCAGGTGTAGCGAAGGTCCCTGTCCTGATTGAAAACACAAATGGAAGCCGCGCTGAGGGCGACTCGCAGCCGCTCCTCGTTTATCCGCAGCGCCTCCTGCAGCTTGTGCACTGCCGTGATATCCATAAAGGTGAGTACCGCGCCCTCGATGACGTTATCCATGGTGCGGTAGGGCTGAATGCGCATGGTGTACCACCCGCCCTCGGAACTTCGCACGTCGAGTTCCTTGGGGATCAGGGTATCGAGCACTGCCTGCGTGTCTTCCTTCAGGCTGCCATAGCCGGGCAGGTTGGAGACGATGTGGGACAAGGGCCTGCCGTTGTCGCTCTGGATCAGGTTGATGATTTTTGTGGCGGCGGGGGTAAAGCGCAGGATGTGCAACCGGTGGTCCACGAAGACCGTGGCAATGCCGGTGCCGGCCAGCAGGTTATTCATGTCGTTGTTGGCGCGCGAGAGATCGGCCACCTTGGTTTGCAGCTCGGTGTTGACGGTAGCCAGTTCCTCGTTGACCGATTGCAACTCCTCCCTGGAGGTTTCCAGCTCTTCATTGGTGGATTGCAGTTCCTCGTTCACCGACTGCATCTCCTCGTTGGACGATTTGAGTTCTTCGTTGGAGGTCTCCAGTTCTTCGTTGGCGGTTTGAAGATATTCCTCCTTAGCCCGCAGCTCCAGCTTCAGGGCCCTGATGCGGCCGTCGGCATCCATATCGGCCGGCTCTTTTGATGACGGTTTGCCGGTCTGTCCACTGGTCACTGATGATAACGGATCCCTGATCAGTGGCGCCTGCGCCAGCTCCAGAATGACCAGGTACAAGGGCGGCTCGGGTGAAGTCGATGGGGCAATGGCCACCGGACGGACGGTCAGATTGACAGTGGTGAAGTCGCCGTTGGTCTTCACCCGCACTCCCGGGCACAGCACGGTTTCTCTGGTTTGCGCGGCTTTGTGCAGCGCCATGGTCAGGTCGCGCTGCAATCCTTCCCGGGCCATTTTCAGAATGTTGCTGGATCCGCTCTCTCCGGGGGCGAGTTCCAGGTACATGCCGGTGCGGCCGTAAAGATAGAGAAGATCTCCCTCGGCATTGACCAGCGCCCCGGACTGGACAACCTGTTGCAGCAGGGCCTGTTCGGTCAGCTCGCGCAGCGGCAGTTTCCGGGGAAAGGCCATTTTCTCGGCAGCATGCGGCAGCGCCGCGTCAATGGCTGTTATGGGCGGCAGGAATTGCCTCAGGCCTGGGCGTGGGGTGCCAATGGGGTCTTCCTTGCGCTGGTAGATCTTCTGCTTACGGTCCATCGCTGGAAAGAGATCGCAAAACTCGCCCACGGTTTCGGAGGTTCCCAGAAAGAGAAAACCGCCGGGGTTCAAGGCGTAGTGGAAGAGCGGGATGAGCTTTTTTTGCAGGTTGCCGCCCAGGTAGATCAGCAGGTTGCGGCAACTGATCAGGCCCAGCCTGGAAAAGGGCGGGTCTTTGATCACGTTCTGCTCAGAAAAGACCAGCATGTCTCGAATGCCTTTGTGGATGCGGTAGGCACTCTCGCCCGGCTCGGCCGTGAAAAAGCGCATCAGCCGCTCCGGCGTGAGGTCGGCAGCGATGGAGGTCGGATAGATGCCGGCACGGGCCGTGGCAATGGCATGGCTGTCGATGTCCGTGGCAAAGACCTGCACCTTGAAACTTCTTTTCAGTGCCTCCTGGCGCTCGGCCAGCAGAATGGCCAGGGAATAGGCCTCCTCGCCGGTGGAGCATCCCGGCACCCAGATACGGATCGTAGCATCCGCACCCTTGCCGGCAAAGAGCTTGGGGATGATCTGCTCTTCCAGGACATTGAAGGCTTCGGGGTCGCGGAAAAAATTGGTCACACCGATCAGCATGTCACGAAACAGAGCCTCCACCTCTTCGGGCGTCTGCTGGATGAACTTGACGTAGTCATCCATGGTTTCGATCTGGTGCACGGCCATGCGCCGCTCGATTCGGCGTTGGATGGTCGAGGGCTTGTAATGGGAAAAGTCGTGGCTGGTTTGAACGCGCAACAGGACAAAGATCTTTTTGAGCGCGTTTTCGATCCTGGGGGGCACCGTAGCGGGCAGGGCCGGCCTGCCAAAGGCATGGGCTGTGTAGGCGATGATCTGGGCGGGCATCACGGCCGGCGGCAGTTCGTAGTCCACAAGTCCTGTTGCGATGGCGCTGCGCGGCATGCCGTCGTATTCGGTGGAGTCCGGGTTCTGGACCATCACCATGCCGCCCTCGCCTTTGATGGCCCGCACCCCCAGGGTGCCGTCACTGCCGGTGCCCGAGAGCACCACGCCGATGGCCCGCTCGCGCTGGTCCTGGGCCAGGGACCGGAAAAAGAAATCGATGGGCAGTCGCCGGCCGCGTGGGGCCGCAGGTTCGAGCAGTTGCAGCGTACCGTTCAAAAAGGCCATGTCACGGTTGGGAGGGATGATATAGGCGCAGTTGATCTGAACTTTCATGCCGTCCTCGACCTCAAAGACCTCCATACGCGTGTAGCGCCGGATCAAGTCGGTGAGGATGCTCTTGTGGTCCGGGGCCAGGTGTTGCACCAGTACAAAGGCCATACCCGGGTCAGAATCTGCAGGCATGCCGGAAAAGAAGGCTTCAAAGGCCGCCAGCCCCCCGGCTGATGCCCCGATGCCCACGATGGGAAAACAGCCAGCCTCGCGGCCGGGCTGAGGCTGAGGCTGGGGCTGAGCGTCAACGGCGGTGCCGGGGTCTTTTTTTTTCTTTTTCATGCCGATCTCCCCTGTGAATTTGAAAAAATGATCAAGAAACAAACCAATGGAATTCAATGTTATTGCAGTTATCATAGATTTTTTCTTAAATCAATGATATTGCAACTCTCCTGATTCGCTTCTAACCAGGTTGATCTATCTATATCTTAAATTTTCAACATTCATTTTTGTTTTGAGTGCTGAAATATGTGAATCAATGGAGTGTGTCATACCCGTTTTTTCCAGGGATTATCAGGTTTTAAATTTTTGGGTCATGCTGCTGATCTGTTCTGCCAGACTCGACATTTCTCCGGCACTGGTGTTGACCTGGCTGCTGGCGTCTACCATTTCTTTTGAAGACTGGCTGACATCAACGATATTTTTTGCAATTTCCTCTGATACCGAAGAACTCTGGGCAACATTTTCGCTGACTTCCTGGATACCCAGGGCTGCCTGGTTCACATTTTTATTGATTTCCTGGGTGGCAATGGACTGCTCCTGTATGGCTGAGGCAATGGACGTAACAATAGCGTTTACGTCATTGATGACCGTGATGATTTTTTCGATTTCCGTTACCGTTCCCTGGGTGGTATTTTGAATGCTTTCAATACGGTCTCGGATTTCCTGGGTGGCGGTGTTGGTCTGTTTGGCAAGATCCTTGATTTCAGCCGCTACAACCGCAAATCCTTTTCCGGCCTGACCAGCGCGTGCCGCCTCAATGGTGGCATTCAATGCCAGAAGGTTGGTCTGGCTGGATATATCGGCGATGGTTTCGGTCACCTGTCCGATCTGTCTGGCCGCATGTCCGAGTTCACTGACTTTTAAGGAGACTTTTTCAGAGATTTTTACCGCATCATTGGTTACAGACCGCCCTTTTTCAGCGCTCTGGGCAATTTCATTAATCGTCGCACTCATTTCTTCTGCTGCCGTGGCCACCATGTGGATGTTTGTGGCTGCCTGTTCGGATGCGGCAGCCACACTGATCATGCTGGCACTCATTTCTTCTGCTGCTGCAGCAACGGTATTGGATTTTTCCGACGTCTCTTCCGCACCGCCCTTCATCTGGCCGGATATGGCAGATAATTCGGTTGATGAAGAGGACAGGATGGCAACACCCTGGGACAGGTCCTTGAACATCTGGTTCAAGTTGGTGCTCATCTGGTTCATGGATTTGGCAAGTTCTCCGGCTTCATCGGACTGGTCAATGGACACTTCCTGTGTTAGATCTCCCTGGGAGAGGGCTCCGGCTAAACCGACACATTTCTTGATGGGGATGATAATGCTGCGGCTGAGAAAATAACCAAAACCCATTGCCAGAAAAACACCTGCGATCATAAATATCAGGGTTATCATTTGCATGAAGGTCGCATGATCGACAATCTCTGCAACCATCTGGCCCGTATTCACAGTGTTGTTTTCCGTAAGTTCATCAAAAGTCTTTCCCATGGCATTGGATATGGGAATCATACGATTGTTGGTATCTCCATACTGCCGATAAATTCCGGCCCGTTCTTCGTTATCGGAGCTGTTGATAAATTTCAGGATAAGTGCATCAAGCTCCACATACACGTCTCTCCAGGCCTGATACTGCGGCAGAAGCTGTGCCATCAGGTCCCTGCCTTTCTGTGTATGTCGAGGTATGTTCTTTAACGTTTCCATGGCCTTGTCAATATGTATCCAGCTTTCTCTGCGTTCATTTTGAATCCGGCGATAGGCTGCAAGGGCCTGATCATGGCTGGCACTCTCCACAACCCATACATCCAGCGTCTGTGCCCGGATTTTCATGCGTTGGATACTCAATGTGGCAAGGCTTTGCAGATCAGGTATCCGTCTGTCAGCAATATTCGCCATATTATTGGCCAAGCGGTAAATGGTTGTATAACCAACGACACCTACAGCAAGCACAATAGCAGCCACCAGAAGAAAACCACCCATTAATTTGATTCTGATGCTTATATTTTTCAATCTCATTCCAGGATTCTCCTTTATATAGAATAACAAACTAAAACATCAATTCTGTTCTCAACGAGGCAATATTCATACGGGATAATCCGGATCAGATCAAGTTAGACTTTGATGAGAGCAAACGATATCAACCGATACAACCGATAGGATGAATTTCAATCAGGCACAGGGGTTTGTCAGGCGGCCTGCCAGGTTTTCTCTACCAGACGGTCTGTGGATGAAAAATCCCCTGTCATGACCCAGTCTGCAATATGACTTGCCACATCCAGATATTTTGTTCTTACGGTTTTGGTTTTACTGAGCCATTTTTCCACAGATTGTCTGTCCAGTGACGGCATGCTTGCCCCCAGGCCGAGCAAGTTCAGGGCCATGGCATTGGATATCTGTTCAAACTGACCTTTCAAGGGTTTTACCAGGATTTTTTTTCCCAGTGACAAGGCCTCGCTGGGCAGCTCAAATCCGGCATTGGAGATCACCCCGTTACACTGTGCCAGATCCTTTAAAAACAGGGTCTTTGAAAATGGATGCCATGTGATGTTGTCATCTTCTTTTATCTCTTCTCCCTGGTTTTGGGCATATACGGAAAACCTGAAATGTTTAAAGGGAGAGATCAGGTCCCGGATTTGTGCCCGGCTTTCAAATGGGAGATAGACCAGAATAAGAGATTCATCCACGGTCTCTGAAACCGTCATACCAGAGGGGATGACCGGAGGGACGATGGGTTGATTAAAATGATGCCAGTGCATTCCGATGGAGATATCTGCCGGTGCAAAGTATTTGATCATCCATTTTGATAAGGGATTGGACCGGTCCATGGGAATATTGTGCAGAAACGCATACTGATGGCCGATTCCGATACAGGGCCGGCGGGTTTTGCGGGCGATCCATGCACTGACAGGTTCAAAATCCGTGATCACCAGATGATAGGATTCCGGGTCAAAATTATTTATATCCCTGATGAACCTGCGTAATGAAAGATTTTGAATCGTGTTGAACAACCGGATTCGGCCGTTTTTGACACAAAAGGTAAATCCTTTGTAGAACATGGGCGACTCAATGACAGAGGGATCATACACCTTGTCCTCCCCGCAGCCGCTGAATATCACGTCCACCTGTGCCCCCAGATTCCGGAGGTGCTTGATGATCTGTGTCGCCCGGCTCACATGGCCATTTCCGGTCCCCTGAATTCCGTAAAGCAGTTTCATTTGTCCTCTCCTTTCAGGCAACGCCTTTGAAGGGTTCATCAGTATATTCCGCCTTTTGAAGCGGCTTTGAAAAGAATTCGCCCGCAAGGTCATCCAGGGCGCCATCCCAGGAATATTTTTCCCTGACACGGTTCCAGCAGGCTGCCCGCATCATGGCAAATTCATTGGGCCGTTCTGTTTTGAGCTGATGCAGCTCCTCAATCTTTTTTATCCATGCCGCTTTATCCGACAGGTTTAAAACATATCCGGTCTTGCCGTCTTCAATTCTTTCCCTGCCTTCCCCCCCATGGGCGACAAGGGCGGGCAGCCCTCTTGACTGGGCCTCAAGGATCCTCCAGCCAGAATGATCGCCTGTGTCGGGCAAAATCAATACATCCGAGATCTCATAGAATAGAAAAAGTTCCCGGGGATCGACCCTTCCCAGGAAATGAAGTCTTTCATCCGAGCGGTATTTATTCCTGTAAAAGTCCATTTCAGGCCCGTCACCGCAAAGAATGAGGGTGAGTTCGGGGACAGTTTTCAATGCCTCATGGTAAACATCCAGTAAAAAATCAATGTTTCCCTCAGAATGTATTCTTCCGGTCCATAAAAGGAGGGTTCCCCCCTGAATTCCCCTGTCTTTCAGCGCCCTTTTTTTTCTTACGGGGCAGGTGATCAGGGGGGTGATGGCCATTCCGGGTTTGAACAGGCTCATTTTCTGCAGATCATAGCCCTGGTCCTCAAGGATGCGGATTTGTTCCTGTGTCGGGACCTTGATCCGTGTCGAAAAGGAATAGAACCGGTTGATAAAAAACCGGATCAGCCCGCTCAGATCGGCATCTTTAAAAATCCCGTCTGCCAGGACTGTAAAATCCGTATGATAGACAGCCGTACATTCCACACCCATGAGATTCCCCATGGTCATTCCCAGGATACCCACAGGCCCGGGTGTGGAAACAATGATCCGCTCCGGCCGGCATTCATGAATCATCTCCATGGAAGCCAGAAGAGATGGAAAATTCAAGGTGACTGCGGGATAAAACTCCGGGGTGACGGCATAAATCCACGGCAGATAAAGAACCCCGGCTGTCTCTGGTCTGTCTTCCTCCTTGTTTTCAATACAGGTGACAAAGGTCAGGTTCAGGTTTCTTTTCAGGCTTTCCGCCCTGAAGCGGTCAAGGGTGATGGAAATATCGTTCAGATCATCAAGGGTATCGGTGAACCAGAGTACTTTTTCCGGGGAAGGGGTCCTGTTGGCAGTGTACTCCTTTTTCATGGCGATCATCAGCTCCCTGTCCCGGGACAGATGGCTTAAGGATGAAAAGAACGGGATACTGATAAAAAAGGCAGGGAGGGATGACATGAGATTTCCAAAGAGCTTGCCGATATCCCCTTTTGAAAAATCCTTGACAAAGGAATCCAGAAGCATTTTAAAAAATTCATCCAGCAAAAGGCCCATGCTCTGATAAATATTATCAAATTTTGCCTCCATGCTGAGGCCCTGATGATGGGACCAGTTGTAGACATCTTCAAAAAATCTCAGAATGATTTTATCCTTAATCTCTTTTCCTTTTTTTATCTTCCGGAGGGTGACCCATTTTTTCAGCCGGCTTTGCCGGTCCTCAAACACGACATGATTGAGCACTGATAGAATTCCGTTCGGCGCATTTTTCCGGGCATCGGACGAATAATCACAAAAAATTTTATAAATGGAAAAGGCAAAGGATTTATAATCGTTACACCGGCCGGTACTGAGGGTTTTTTTGTCCTTGATCCGCCTGATGAAACCCGCTTTTGAAAGGATGCCGTCGGTCCGGGTGGCGGTCTGGCCGAGAAACAGGCCGGCATGGTCATCTGATCCGCCGGTAAACCCCTTGATCCAGGGATCGGCGCTCATGGGCAGTATCTTGTATGTTGCTGTCAGATCACGGATTTTTTCCGGGGTCAGACTCTGGAGGATACCCTGCCAGGTTTCATTGTAATACCGGTTTCTTGCTCCGTTCAGACTTTCAAACACGTCAAACAGCAGCATGAGTTTTTCAAGAATTTCCACGGTCAGGCGCCGGTTGATGCTGTAAAATCCATGGGCAACGGAACAGGCCATGTCATTGTCCCGGATCAGATCCCTGAGCTGGTAGATATCATGCCGGACCGCCTCGATGCGCTCGAACTGGTCTTTGGTAATATCAAAGATCAGGATATGGATCTTGCAGTTATTCTCCGGGAAATACGTGGTGGTTTCAACGCTGATGAAGGTATCGTCCGGGTATTTTTCAACCAGCTCCAGTGCGCCTTCAATGGTATTGTGATCGGTTACGGTGACAAAATCCATTCCCATGGATTTGGCCATTGAATACAATGCGTCGATTCCGGTATAGGATTCCTTTGCTCCCACCTTTTGCAGGAACCATTCCGACGGTCTTTTTGATGCTTTTGAATGTACATGCAGATCTGCACTGGCCATTTTTCCTCCTGATGAAAGGGTTTGCGGACACTTCAGGTTTAGATGAAAAGGATGAGAATCGAATTAAGAAAGGGTTTTAAATCTGTAAAACCAGATCTTCTTTCTGGACCGGGTAAACAGAAAAATTAACAGAAATTCAACAGAATCCAAACATTTTTCTCATCATCTTGTGTCAGTCTCATCTGTCATGACTCCGCCGGGGAAAGCGGATAAAACGAAACATAATATTGAGGTATATATAAACGATGATCCTTCACTCTGCTGCTTTTTACAAGGGCCCGCTGAAACTGGCGATTCTGGATCTGGCCGGAACACTTCTGGATTTTGGCAGTTGTGCACCGGCCGGGGCTTTTGTGCAATTGTTTGCCCGGCTTGGCATCACCCTTACCGATGCTGAGGCACGAGGACCCATGGGCATGCCCAAACATGATCACATTGCCGAACTCTGCAGGTTGAAGACAGTACGGCACCAATGGGAAGAAATGTTTGGCAAACCCGTTACCGATGCAGATGTCGATACCCTTTATGATGGTTTTATTCCCTTGCAGATCGATGTTCTGCCGCACTATTCCGAATTGATCCCGGGTGCACTGGAGTCTGTTTCCGCCATTCGCCGACGTGGATTAAGCATTGCTTTAACCACCGGCTATAACCGTGAAATGATGGCCTGTGTTCTGGAAAGAGCGGCCGAGCAGGGATTGAAAGGGGATGTGGCCTTATGCGCAGACGATGTTTCGGTCGGTCGGCCAGCACCCTGGATGGCCCAGGAATGTGCCCGCCGGCTGGGTATATTCCCTCCGTCTGCCTGCATCAAGATCGGAGATACCCTGGTGGACGTTCAGGAAGGCCGGAATGCAGGCATGTGGAGCATCGGTGTCAGTATCTCCGGCAATATGGCGGGGATGCCCATTGAAAAATGGAAAACGCTGGATGCTCAGCAGCAGGAGGCCATCCGGCAGACCGCTGCCAGGGAGATGTTCAGGGCCGGCGCCCATGCTGTAGTGGATGATATTACAGAATGCCCTGCCGTTATTGATACCCTTAATGCGCGAATGGCGGCCGGAGGAGAACCGGATAGTTCAGACGGCAGTTATATATAAATGTAGGATATGATTTAACTGAGGAGATTCAAATGAAAAAAATGATGTTCGGCGTATTTGTGTCCATCCTTTTCTGGATGGGGTTTTCATCCCTGGCGGTTTCGGCAGAGATTACCGTTTATACAGCACTGGAAGATGATGAGCTGGCTATTTATGTGCCTGTTTTTGAAAAAGCGCATCCCGATATTAAACTCAATATTGTCCGCGACTCCACAGGCATTATCACGGCCCGCCTGCTGGCTGAACGGGAGAACCCCGCAGCCGATGTGGTCTGGGGAACTGCCGTCACCAGCCTCCTGGTCTGTGATGATCTGGGGATGCTGGAAGGGTATAATCCCAAGGGAATTGAAAAGGTCAAGGTTGCCATGAAAGACGGGGCTAAGAATCCAGCCCACTGGGTGGGCATCAAGGCCTGGGTAACCGGTATTGTCGGCAATACGATTGAAATGAAGGCCAAAGGTCTGACCATGCCCAGATCCTATGCAGATCTCATTGATCCCCGGTACCGCGGGGCACTGGTAATGCCCAACCCTGCTTCGTCCGGAACCGGCTTTCTGACCGTATCCGCCATACTCCAGTTGATGGGAGAGGCAAAAGGCTGGGAATATCTGGACAAACTCCATGAAAATATGGCGGTTTATACCCATTCCGGATCAGCCCCGGCAAAGATGGCCGGTAAAGGAGAATTTCCCATCGGTATCTCTTTTGCTTACCGCGGGTTTAAGCAGAAAGCATCTGGAGAACCGGTGGAGGTTGCTTTTCCTGCCGAAGGTTCAGGCTATGACGTGGAAGCCAATGCGCTGATCAAAAAACCGCGCATCCACGCAGCGGCCAAAACTTTTCTGGACTGGGCCATCAGCAATGAGGCCATGGCGATGTATGCCAAATTTTATCCCATTGTGAGCACCGATATCAAAGTGCAGGCCCCTGAAGGCTGGCCTGCCGATCCCATGTCCGTACTGATCAAAAACGATCTGAAATGGGCAGCTAAAAACCGTCAGCAGATTCTTGACGAATGGTCCCGCCGCTATGATGGAAAAAGTCAGCCCAAAAAATAACCCTGGAGGCATTAAAAGATGACATCTTCCCTATTACCTGGACAACAGGCCGGATCTGATTATTTCCTGGAGGTTCGGGATGTTGGCAAGCGGTTTGGAGCATTTACGGCCCTGAATAAGGTTTCAATGGGTGTACGGCCCGGAGAATTCGTATCGGTCCTGGGGCCCAGCGGCTGCGGGAAAACAACGCTTCTCCGGGTCATTGCCGGGCTTGAACCGCAGAATGAGGGTACAGTCTGGATCAACGGCCGAAATGTGTCCGGAGAACCTGTGGCCAACCGTAATATGGGAATTGTGTTCCAGTCTTATGCCCTGTTTCCCAATATCAATGTTACCAACAATGTTCAATACGGATTGCGCCGGCTGACACCTGCAGCCCGCCGTAAACGGTCCATGGACATGCTCGATCTCGTCGGCCTGGCTGACCAGGCCGACAAATTTCCTGCCCAGCTTTCCGGGGGGCAGCAGCAACGGGTGGCCCTGGCACGGGCCCTGGCGCCCAATCCGAGCCTGCTTTTGCTGGATGAGCCGCTTTCCGCTCTGGATGCCAGGGTCAGGCAGCGGCTGAGGGGTGAGATACGGGGAATTCAGAAAAAACTCGGGGTGACCACGGTAATGGTCACCCATGACCAGGAAGAAGCCCTGACCATGGCCGACCGGATTGTGGTAATGAATGAGGGCCGCCTGGTCCAGTTTTCACCGCCTGAAAAAGTGTATGCAGCCCCGGCCGATGCCTTTGTGGCCGGCTTTATCGGGGCCATGAATTTTTTACCCCAATGTCTGCGCCATGGGCCCCGGCAGGCAAGTTTTCTCAATTATCACCTGGAGCTGGGGGCTCTTCTGCCGGAATTCCGGGAGGACTTTGTCCTGGCGATTCGGCCGGAGCATATCCGCGTGGATCAATCGCCGGAGCATCCCAACAACCGTGTCCGGACAAAGGTCCGGAATATTGAATTCCGGGGTTCGGTATCCCGGGTTCTGCTTCATATTCAAACACCGGACGGGCAGCCTTCTCCCCACTACCTTGAAATGGAACTTCAGCCCAAGTCCGTTGACCAGCTTCGATTGCAGGATATGGGCCTGCTGGAGGTTCACCTGCCTCCCCGGCATCTGCTGGCCTTTCCCCGGCCGGAAGCTGCTGTTTCGAACCAGAGGACCGGCATGGCATGAAACTGCCGCCCCCCATTCCCCTGGAAAGGCGATTACCGAAATCCACAGTACCGCAGCGCTCCGGCATCCAGGGCAGTATCCAGCGGCTGCTGCTGTTTCTGACCTGTCTGTGGCTGCTGGTCAGCGTGGTGCTTCCGCTGATGGAGGTCGTAAAACGTGCCACCCGGATGGAGCTGCCCATCACGGTGGAGGAGCCTGCTGATACGGAAAAAGCCCGGGATGAGTTCCGCGGACAGATTTCCGCGGCCGGATACACGATTCTGCTCATGTCTGAAAAAGGCAGGGGCAGGCTTTATATCAACAACCAGCCGATGAATTCAAACAGTCCTGTCGTCCTGGAGGATCTTGAGGTTTGGTTTTCCGACGAGGCGCTTTTAAAAACAGTGATCACCCGAATGGCACAGGATGTTCCAGGCCGCGAGAGTCAACCCGTTGCCCCGATTGTCCTTGAACGGATCACCCGTCAGAAAGCCCCGGCTCAATGGACAATTGACGGCCGACCGGTTCCGGCCGGAGAAACCGTTCATGTGGTGACCCGGTTTATCGGGGCGGCCAATTTCATCCACTATTTCAATATCCCCAGTCTGGCCCGATCCGCATGGAACAGCCTGGCCGTAGGCGTAACCACAACCCTGATCTCGGTTTTTCTGGCCTTTGTCTATGCCTATGGCCTGAACCGGACCTGCATCCCCGCCAAAACTCTTTTCCGGGTCATTGCCATGCTGCCTTTGTTTGCCCCCACCATGCTTTACGGATTATCCCTGGTTTACCTGTTTGGCAACCAGGGCATCATCACCACCGGTTTTTTCAATGCCTTGCCCTGGCTTGCCCTGGATATCAACCTGTACGGATTTACCGGCATTGTGCTGGCTGAAACCGCCTTTACCTTTCCGGCGGCCATGATGATTCTCAGTGTGTCCCTGACCCATACCGATGCCCGTCTCTATGAGGCCTCAGCGTCCCTGGGGGCCGGTCCGGTCCGGACCTTTTTCAGCGTGACCCTGCCCGGAATCAAATACGGGCTTTTAAGCGCCGTTTTTGTCTGCTTCACCCTGTCTTATACGGATTTCGGGGGACCCAAGGTGGTGGGGGGCCAATTTAACGTCCTGGCCGTGGATATTTATAAACAAGTGGTGGGCCAGCAGAATTTCGGTATGGGGGCCACCATCAGCCTTGTCCTTCTGGCTCCCACCCTGGTCGCCTTTATTGCCGATCGCATGATCCAGCGACGGTCCCATGCAGCCCTGACCGCCCGCAGCATTCCCCTGATTCCTTCACCGGTCATGGGGCGGGATACCGTTTTCATGATTTTCTGCAGCCTTATCGCCCTGATGATTCTGGCCATGCTGTTTACGGCTGGAATCGCCTCTTTTGTTAAAATCTGGCCCTATGCCTTTTCCCATCCAGACCTCTATCCAGACCGGTGGACCCTTTTCCATTACAGTTTCCGAGGGGTGGGCGGCGGCGGTTATGATGCCTTCCGGAACAGTATGCGAATGGCCGCCTATACGGCCCTGTTCGGGACCATCATCACCTTTGTGAGCGCCTATCTCATTGAAAAGACCAAGGGGGCCGACCGGTTGCGGCAGGGCGCCTACCTGCTGTCGATTATTCCCCTGGCCCTGCCCGGTCTGGTCATCGGTATTGCCTATGTCTTCTTTTTTAATAAGCCCTTTTTTGCCATCCCCTTTACCGGGGTTCAGGCAGTCAATCCTTTTCAGTTTATTTACGGCACCCTGGCCATCCTGGTGCTGAGCAATATCATCCATTTTTATACCGTGGCCTTTCTGACGGCCACAACAGCTCTCCGTCAGCTTGACAAGGAATTCGAGGTGGTCTCGGAATCCATGGGCGTGCCCTTTTACCGGACCTTTTTCAAAGTCACGGTCCCGATTTGTTTCCCGGCTATCCTGGAAATCGCAGCCTATTATTTTGTCAGCGCCACAGCCACGGTATCTGCCGTCATTTTTCTGTATTCCAGCCGCCTCCCCCTGGCCTCGGTGGCAGTGGTCAACATGGATGATGCCGGTGATACAGCCGCGGCAGCAGCCATGTGCATGCTGATCGTGCTGGCCAATATTTTTGTCCGCAGTCTTGCCGAAGGGGCAGGGCGGATGTTCACCCGAAAAACCCAGGTCTGGAGACACCCATGAAAAAATCCCCCAGAATCAACACCCCTGCGCGTCTTGATGCCCGGGCAGAAGGCGATATCAATACCACGCCCGGCCGACAGGACCGGCAGACCCTTGTGAATCTGGAGACCCGGGACCTTCTGGATCAGGACGCCCGGTTCTTTTTTCATCAATCTCTGTCCACTCCCTGCCTGGATGTGGTGAACCATGCCTCCGGTGTATTCCTGGACTGCCTTTCGGCTGGCCGGGTCATGGATTTTCACGGTAACAGCGTCCACCAGGTGGGCTATGCTCACCCCCATATCGTGGCTGCCATGAAAAACCAGCTTGATCGGCTGGTATTCTGCCCCCGGCGGTTTACCTGTCGGCCGGCCATTGAGCTGGCACGGGAGCTGGTCAAACGGTCACCCATCCCCCACTCCAAAATCCTGCTGGCGCCAGGCGGTGCCGAAGCCATGGGCATGGCCATGAAAATAGCCCGGCATGCCACGGGTCGATATAAAACCATTTCCTTCTGGGACAGCTTTCACGGTGCTGGCCTGGATACCTGTTCCATCGGGGGTGAGCGGCTGTTCCGGGATGGGATGCATCCGCTTTTGCCCGGCTGTCTTCATGCGCCTCCACCGGCCGTGCCTCCCTCCCACCGGGAAATCCCCTCCCTGGAAGCCATGCGGGACCCCGGCTATCTGGACTATCTGATGCGCAAAGAAGGGGATATCGGCGCCGTTATTGCCGAACCTTTCCGCTATTCTTTTGCCCTGGATCCCCCGACCGGCTACTGGCAGCAGGTCCGCAGCATTTGTGACAAACACGGGGCGCTTCTGGTGTTTGATGAAATTCCGGTCTGTCTGGGCCGCACTGGCCACTGGTTTGCCTGTGAACGATATTCGGTGGTTCCTGATATCCTGGTCATCGGAAAGGGTCTGGGTGGCGGCATCTTCCCCCTGGCCGCCATTCTGGCCCATTCCGGACTGGACACGGCCCGGGATCTGGCCCTGGGGCATTATACCCATGAAAAAACTCCCCTGGGGTCGGCAACAGCCCTGGCCGTTCTGGAAGTCATTGAAACCGAAGGCCTTCTCGGCAAAACCCGTGATCAGGGGAATCGTGCCCTGGCCGCCCTTGAAAGGTTAAAATTAAAATATCCCAGGATGGGTTCAGTTACCGGCATCGGGTTGCAACTGGCCATTGAACTGGTGGATCACCAGGGTCTCCCGGATGTGGAAACAGCAGAGCGGGTCCTCTACCACTGCCTGTCTCTGGGCCTGAGTTTCAAGGTGGCAGGCGGCAATATCCTGAGTCTGGCACCGCCACTGACCATTACCGGTGAAGCGCTTGACCAGGCCCTTGAAATTCTGGACTTCGCCCTGGGCCGGGAATATGGAATTAAATGAATAAAACCGACACGTTTAATCAAAGGAAAAAACTATGACATTCCCTCTGCAGATCCCTGAAAATCCCTATCTTCTGCTGACCCCCGGACCGCTCAGCACCACCGGAACCGTTAAAGCTGCCATGCTGAGGGACTGGTGCACCTGGGACACGGAATACAATGACCTGGTTCAGGGTATCCGGCGGCAACTGGTCGAACTGACCGGGAGCGACCGGTTTACGGCCGTTCTCATGCAGGGTTCCGGCACGTTCTGTGTTGAGTCGGCCATCGGCAGTATGATGCCGCCCGGCGGAAAATTGCTGATCCTGGCCAATGGTGCCTATGGTCTGCGTATGGCCGCCATTGCCCGATATCTCAACATTTCCCATGAGGTTCACAACAGTGGTGAGATGGCGCCACCGGACCTGGCCCGCCTGGAACAAACCCTTGCTGCAGATACCGCCATCACCCATGTTGCCGTAGTCCACTGCGAGACCACCACAGGCCTGCTCAATCCGGTGGAACATATCGGTCCCCTTGTCAGAAAAGCCGGGCGCCTGTTCATGGTGGATGCCATGAGCAGTTTCGGCGGAATTCCCATGGATCCCGAGGCATGGGGGATTGATGTCCTCATCAGCTCGGCTAACAAATGCATCCAGGGTGTTCCCGGATTCGGCTTTATCCTGGCACGCAGGGATGTGATCCGGCAATGGGAAGGCCAGGCCCGGTCATTGTCCCTGGATGCCTATGATCAATGGCAGACCATGGAAACCCATGGGGGGAAATGGCGGTTTACCTCACCCACCCATGTTGTCCGCGCTTTTTCCCAGGCATTGGCTGAACTGGCAGAAGAAGGGGGCATCAAGGCCCGTCATCGCCGGTATCAGAAAAATCAGCAACTGCTGAGAAACGGCATGCAGGAACTGGGGTTTGCGCCTCTGCTGCCGGAAGCCCTTCAATCTCCGATTATTACGGCATTTCTCCATCCGCCCCTGCCTGGTTTTTCCTTTCCAGGATTTTATAACCGGCTGAAAAGAAGGGGATTTGTGATTTATCCAGGAAAAGTGTCAGTGGCGGAATGTTTTCGGATCGGTTCCATCGGAGAGGTTTATCCACAAAGTATTCAGGCCCTTCTGGAAGCTGTTGATTGGGCTACAGGGTTTTTGCCGGATTCAGGAAGATAATCCGGCTGGACAGATAACACACGAGTTACAAAAGGTGAATCGAAAATGGTTGAATTACAAGATAAGAACTGGATCTCCCGGCTCTCGAAAATTGATTATGCATTCCAGCCCATTGTGAATATCTACACGGGCAACAGCTTTGGCTTTGAAGCCCTGTTGAGATTCCACAGAGAAGCCGGATTCACATCCATTGATGACGTTTTTAATCAGGCCTATCATCAGGGGCTCCTGCATCAGGTTGACCTGTATCTGCGTCAGAAGGCACTGGCCAAATTTGCTGAATTTAAAGGCAGCAGCCAGATCAAATTGTTTTACAACCTGGACAACCGGACCTTTCATTCCAGAGATTATACTTCCGGGTGTACGGCGGCCATCCTGAACCAAGCCGGATACTTGATGGATGATATCTGTTTTGAAATATCGGAAAAGCACCCCTTCCGGGACAATACGGATGCGGCCAGGATTCTGGAAGGCTACCGGTCCCAGGGCTATATGATTGCCGTGGATGATTGCGGAACCGGTTTTTCAGGCCTCCAGATGCTGTATTATACAGAACCTGACTTTATCAAAATTGACCGGTTTTTTATCCAGAACATGGAAAATGACCCTAAAAAGCGACTGGTCGTTTCTACGATTGTTAATTTTGCTCATTTCATGGGAAGTCTGGTCCTGGCCGAGGGCGTCGAAACCATAGAGGAATTCTTTTTATGTAAGGAAATCGGATGTGATATGGTTCAGGGGTATTTTATCCAGAGACCGGAACTGGACCTGAAAAAACTGAAGACCCGGTATGAAGACATCGGCAATATTTCCAGAAAGGAAAGACGCAATGGATCGTTTAAAGACCGATCCCTCATTGCCGGGCAGATCAGGTATGTCAAACCCATATATTCAGACTCTGATATCATCACTGTATTTGACAAATTCAGAACCGAAGAAACCACTTCCTTTTTTCCGGTCCTCAACCACCACGAGGAACCTGTCGGACTGATCAGAGAAACAGCATTTAAAGATTATATTTTTTCAAAATTCGGGCGGCAGCTCCTGGAAAACCCTTCTTTTGGCAGAAATATTTCCAGATTCATGACAAAAATCCCCATAGCCGATATCCATCAGCCCGTCGAAAAACTCATCGAGACCTATGCATACCATGATAATGCCGAAGGCCTGATCATGGTGGATGATATGAAATATGTCGGAATTTTAAGCACAAAATCATTAATCAAAATCATCAATGAAAAAAATCTGACCCTGGCCCGGAACCAGAATCCTCTGACCCGGCTGCCCGGAAATATGATGATCCACGAGTATTTCAGCGATGCGCTGGCAGACCATGAATCGGAATACAGTCTGATTTATTTTGATTTTGATCATTTTAAACCCTTTAATGACCAATACGGATTCAGAACCGGTGATCGGCTGATTTTAATGTTTGCCGATCTTTTAAAAGAAACCGGCTTCACTGAAAGCCGGTTTGCAGGTCATATCGGGGGAGATGATTTTTTTCTGGGCATCAAAGAGACCTGCCTTGAGGATATTGAGGCAGAGATGGCACACCTTGCCTGGAAATTTAAAAATAATGCCGAAAGTTTTTATGATAAGGAAACCATTGACAGAGGCTTTCTTGAAGTAAAGGGAAGAACCGGCAATACTGAAAGAATCAAACTGATTACCGTCAGTATTGCCATCCTTCAATTGCCTCCAAAAATAAGAAGGGAGTATTCTCTGGAAAAATTGTCCAGTATCATTGCCACCTTAAAAAAAGAAGCCAAGGAGTCTGTGTCCGGTATTGCAAGGGCCAATATCAGTGAATTGGCAGGGATGAAAACAGATGGAACTAGGGTATCTGTACAATCTTCAAGGCCGCTCCAATGATTGCAGCCTGCTCTTTGCTCATCTCTCCCAGGCTGCCTCGCCGTTCAGTCATTCGCCGGAAGCGGGTAAAGTCTGTCGGCAGGCTTTCCGTATCCACAAGATAAGCAATTTTCTGTATGATCACCCGGATGTCTTCCACATGTTTTATTCGGCCTTTTATTTTTGGGAAATACATCATTTTCATCCTGCCTCGGACACTGTCAAATTCGATATCGATCACCCGGTGTATGGCAAGAATGGCATAGTCACCCAGTGATTGCCAGAAGATCTCGTTTTGATTTTTCCATGAGGGGAGATAAAGCCGTAATAAAGCGGGTAGTTTTTTTCCACTGGCTGTGATGGACTTATAGATGACCACGGGAAAATGGGCAACCTCCTGTGGATCGATCGTTTCGAGTTTTTCAAATAAATTGATTCTCTGCTGCTTACGATACAGTTTGTCGATCTGGTCAAAGACACCGCCCTGTCCAACGCCTTCCTGAACTTTGCCGAGTACTGTGGTTAATGAACCTTCCATTGTTTGATCCTTCTTATAAAATTATACCTAAAGGTTTTCGTCATGAATAGAAAAATACAAAGTGATATATCCTGCAGAAATATTAACCGGATTAAAGGCTAAAATCAAACTATAAAAATCCGTCTATCTGATTTTATTTAAAAACAGATAGCCTAAATTGATATTGCAAAAATATGTAGATGGGTGTACACGACTAAAAACCCCTGGAGCGGGATTCACAAACCGCAAAAAACTCATCACGGCTCAATGACGGCATAGGAGAAATTTCCATGATTAATTTATTAAGGCTATCGGAAAACAGATTTGTTCCAACGGATAAAATCGAAAGGCACTGCCTGATCAATGTCATCAGCCCTGAAAAAGACGAGCTGGACTGGCTATCGACTGAGTTATGCATTCCCCAGGATTTTTTGACAGACCCCCTGGATATCGATGAAAGGGCGCGGATCGAAGTCGAAAACGGTGTCCTGCTGATCGTCTTGAGGATTCCAAAATATGATGAGACAAATTCCGAGATTCCTTTTACAACTATGCCTGCCGGGATCATCCTGACCCGGGACGATACAATTGTGACCATCAGCTCTTCCGATGCCATGGATATGCTGGATATGTTCAGCACCCGGACAAAAGGAAGCATTTCAGGGAAAAGAAGCAGCGTGGTCCTCCAGATATTTTTAAAAACAGCCCTGCTTTATCTTAAATACCTCAAAGAAATCTACCGGAGGACCAGTGATATTGAGATAGAGCTACAGAAAGCCTTAAAAAATGAAGAGTTGATCAGGCTTTTAAATCTCGAAAAAAGCCTGGTCTTCTTTACAACCTCCCTGAAATCCAATGAACTCATGATGGAACGGCTTCTCAGGACCGAACTGTTGAAACTGACGGCTGATGATAAGGACCGGCTGGAAGATGTCCTGATCGATAACCGTCAGGCCATTGAAATGGCCAATATTTACAGCAACATCCTGAGCGGGATGATGGACGCTTTTGCATCCATCATTTCCAACAACCTGAATGCCGTCATGAAGATTCTGACACTGATCACCATTATCCTGATGATTCCGACACTGATTTCGAGCATTTACGGAATGAATATCGAAACCCCGTTCCAGCGCTCCCCCTATGCTTTTTTAATTTTTTCCGGGGGGTCTTTTGTTCTTTTGTTTGTCAGCATCTTGATATTTAAAAGAAACCGGTGGTTTTAAATTAGATGTCAAACATTGTTCTGAAGACATATCAAAAAACGTGCCAGATATTTTTTTTAAAACAATGAAAAGAGGAACAGTTATTTTTGAATATTTTGATTTAAAATACCGGTCGATGGTTGTAATGGCTGTTATTATTACGAAATTGCGATTTTCAATTTCGTCGAAATGGGCGATAGGCTAACAGAATTCTAACAAAACGCTAATATTCTTAAAATTCAGAGGCTTAAACTTTAATATAAATCTAACAATTCTGCTTGACAAGCCCTATTTTTTCTCTGATAACAAAGACATTATGACAGTGAGAGGGTATTTCTTATCGTAAGAAATTTAACTTCTTACACAATCCTAACATTATTGATTTTTTCTGGAGGTAAAAATGAAATTTATTCCTAAAGGTCTTACGGTCGGCAATGTGGCAATAGGCGTGGGCATTGTAATATTGGCCCCCATCGTTCTTCCGGTGATCGGCAGTATTGTCAAGCCGATTGTAAAGGCTGCCATTAAAGGAAGCCTGGTGGCCTATGAAGGCGTTCGGGTGGCATTTGCAGAAGCAAAGGAATCTCTTGAAGACCTGACTGCTGAAGCCCGGTCGGAAATAGCGGGAGAACCACCGGCTGCTGCTGCTGCTGCTGAAGAATAATCATCTTTGCTTATAATGCATATGACACCCCAGGCAACAGTTGAACATAGCGTGAATGGCCGCATGCGGATCAGGATATCAGGCCTCGGCAGGAACAAAAAAGAATATTTTGAAACCCTCGAGGCCCTGGTCCAGAAAGAGTTTAACTTTCAGACCGTTCTGGTCCGTCCAACCACGGGCAGCATGATCCTGAAGGATCCGAAACTTGACCTTGAATCCCTTGCCCGATTTGGACAGTCCCGGGACCTGTTCCGTTTAAACAAAGGGAAAACTCCCTGCCGGAATCTGGTCAACGGCCATTCAAAGCGATACATTAAAAAAATGAATCAGGGCATTCGGAAAATGACCGGGGGTCGAATGGATATGTCCAGCTCGATCTTTGTTCTCCTTATTTTTCATGCCATGCAGGAAATTATCCGCGGAAATCTGGCCCTCCCGTCCTGGTTTACCGCCCTTTGGTTTGCTTCAACCCTGTATAACAGAGATATTTTAAATTTTGTCGATGAAGATGGACATCCCCACGCTGACGGCCATGATGGGGATTCACCTGAATAACTGAACATTCACCACAAATACTGGAACTGCAACGATGACCATTAAACCTGTTCACACCCGGGTTAAAGGCAGGGCAAGATATTTTATTTCCGGGCTTAAGCGGTCTGAAAATTTTAAAAATGCCCTTGAAACACAGCTCATGACCCATACCGGGGTTACCCGGATTTCCATCAGCCTTGTGACTGGAAATCTTTTGATCTTTTATGATATCTCCTTTGGTATCGGAGAGATGACAGCGCTTATCCGGCAAGCTGCAGAACAATTCATAAAGCAAAATGCAACTGGGAAAACGGATCCTGTTGTTTCCCCTTCCAGAGAAGGTAAAATAAAACGAACTGCCCGGCAGGCCATAGAGAAAGTAAAAACCCTGATTCAACCCCGGCAGGAGGATGAAGAAAAGAACTGGTTCACACGGCCCGGGGATGAAGTGCTTCAATTTTTTGAAACAGATCCGAAATCCGGGATTTCAACCACCGCTGTTGCTGCCCTGCGGCGGGCGTATGGGGAAAATATACTGCCCAAGACCACAGCACGTTCAGGGCTTAAAATTTTTTTGGAGCAGATGAATTCTTTGCCGGTCTATCTTCTGGGTGCTGCTGCCGGTGTATCGGTTCTGACCGGGGGGATTCTCGACGCCATTATTATTTTCGGGGTGGTGCTTGCCAACTGTGGTATCGGATATGTGACCGAAACCCGGGCAGAGAAAAACATTGATGCCCTGAATGACCTGGTCCACCATATGGCGGAAGTCATCCGGGACGGAAAACCGATTTTTGTTTCTGCCGAGGAAGTGGTGCCGGGAGACATTTTGGTGTTGAAACCCGGCTCCTATGTTTCGGCAGACTGCCGCATCATCAAGGCATTTCAGCTCACGATTGATGAATCTATGCTGACGGGTGAAAATCTTCCGGTGGAAAAATTCGTCCAGCCCATCACGGAAAAGGATACTGCCCTGGCTGACAAAAGAAATATGGCCTTCATGGGAACGGCCATTACCGGTGGTCAGGGGCTTGCCGTGGTGGTTGCAACGGGCCGGAACACGGAAATCGGAAAATTGAAGAGTCTGCTGGATAATACCCTGGTGCCCCGGATGCCCATTGAGCGTCAGCTTGATGCCATCGGCAACCAGCTTGTCCTGGGGTGTGGCCTGGTCTGCACCGGGGTTTTTGGCCTGGGGCTTTTCATGGGGTTTGGGTTTCTCAATATGCTGAGAATGTCCATCTCCCTGGCGGCGGCGGCGGTGCCGGAAGGTCTGCCCACCATTGCAACGGTTAATTTTGCCCTGGGTATCAACCGGATGAAGAAAAATAATATCATTGTACGACATCTGCCAGCCGTTGAAACTCTGGGAGCCATTCAAACCCTCTGCCTGGATAAAACCGGTACCATTACCGAAAACCGGATGAAAGCGACAACGATCTATACCGGTGAACAATGGATCAGTCTTGAACATGGCAGTCCCCTCCTGGGAGAGGGGAAAATCAATCCCTCAGATCTGCTTGAGCTGGAAATGCTGTATACCGTTTGCGCATTGTGCTGCGAAACCAAAATTAATGGAAAGAATGAGGACGGCAGACTGGATATTTCAGGATCAGCCACTGAAAGCGCATTGACCGAACTGGTCAATGGCGGCGGTATCGACGTCAAGAAAATCAGGAAAGCCTTTCCCCTGATGAAAATCAATCACCGCTCGGAAAAACGGCTTTTCATGAGCACGGTCCATCGCTCACAGGAAGACGGAGGGATTGTCGTCATGGTCAAGGGCAGCCCCTCGGACGTTATGTCACGATGTGAGTTTTATATCTCGGAGGGTAAAACACTGCCCCTGACGGAAGAAATTCGGTTAAAGATCGAAAAAGCCAATACTGATATGTCTGGCAATGCTTTGAGGGTATTGGGATTTGCCTTCTGTCAGGCCGACGCTGACAAGAAGGAAGAACCGGAAATAAAAATGACCTGGCTGGGTCTTGTCGGCATGATGGACCCGCCAAGAAAAGGCATCCGGGAGCTGATCCGTCAGTTTCACCGGGCAGGTGTGAGGACTGTCATGATCACGGGCGACCAGCAGATCAGCGCCTGCGCCATTGCCAGTCAGATTGATATTTCTCTGGGCCAGCCCCTTGATATCATGGATGCCTCGGAACTGATCCGCCTTGATGAAAATGAATTGACCCAGAGGGTAAAAACCGTCCATGTATATTCGCGGGTCACTCCTTCACAGAAATTGAAAATCGTTAAGGCCATCAAGGCTTCCGGTCAGACCGTGGCCATGACCGGTGACGGCATTAATGACAGCCCGGCTTTGAAAGCGGCAGATATTGGGATTGCCATGGGGCAATCCGGTACAGATCTGGCAAGAGATGTGGCCGATGTGGTCCTGACCCGGGACAATATAGAACTCATGGCCAATGCCCTGGCCGATGGAAGGTGCATTTACCAGAACATCAGAAAAGCGGTTCATTTCTCCTTATCCACCAATATCAGTGAGATTCAGTTGATCCTGACGGCCCTGGCAGCCGGATTGAGTTCTCCTTTGAATGTCATGCAGCTTCTGTGGATCAATCTGATTTCCGATGTTCTTCCGGGACTGGCCCTGTCCATGGAAAAACCTGAACAGGATGTCATGGACCAGCAGCCCAGAAATTCGGATGATCCTTTGTTTACAAAAAAAGATTTCAGAGGAATGTTCATTGAATCGGGTACCATCACAGCCGGTGCCATGGGTGCCTTTATCTACGGTATATCCCGTTATGGAGCCGGTGCCATGGCCGGAGGTC
This sequence comes from Desulfobacula sp., assembly GCA_020048635.1. Taxonomy (GTDB): domain Bacteria; phylum Desulfobacterota; class Desulfobacteria; order Desulfobacterales; family Desulfobacteraceae; genus Desulfobacula. Next base: position 37,140 of record JAIFMF010000102.1, read on the forward strand.
TTGCGTTTCAGGCCCTCTCCTTTGGCCAGTTGTTTCATGCCCTGTCATGCCGTTCTGAAACTGCAGGTATTTTTACAAAAAAGAAACTGCCCCGGAACCCTTATATGAACTGGGCCATCGGCAGTTCCATCGTGATACAGGTGATGAGCATTTTTGTTCCGCCTCTCCGATCCTTATTGGGGCTTTCCGCCATCACGCTGATGGATGGACTGGTCATCGGTGCCACATCCACCCTGCCGTTCCTCTTCAATGAAACAAACAAGGCAGTGAAAGAAACCCTGGCACTGGAACATCAACTGGATTGAATTTTGCATTCAGGAATATGAGGCGTGTTCTGCTGTTTTTAATGTTAACATAAGGAGATAATATGTATTGGATATCAGTCACTGCACTGGGAGCGCTTGTTTATTTTTATTTGAAAGGCAGGAAAAAAAACGATCCGGAAGAATTGAAAAGCGAATCCACGGAAAAGATTTCTGAAGATCATCAACCTTCAGAGATAGAGATTGGAAATCTCAATAGTTCGGAGGACATGCTCAAGACGCTGAAGAAAATTAAGACGCCATGGGAGAAGCATCTGGGGTATATCCAATGCCTTGATCCAGTCTATAAAAAACGACCTCAGGATCAAAAGATGCATGATCTGGCAAAGGAGCTGGCACAGGCGTATATCATGGAATTTTCAGATATGAAGGAGGCTGTTTTCGAAAAATTGGGAGACGCCCCTAAAGTGGTGGCCATTTTTAAACAACTGGCCATTCTTTTTGAAGAAGATCATGAATATGAAAACGCCATTGAGGTCTGTCAAAATGCCATGGCCCATGGTCTTTCGGATGGAACCAAAACCGGATATGAAGGTCGGCTGGAAAGGCTCGCTAAAAAATTAAAAACCTCTGCTAAATAAAGGCGGCAATAAGCGACAAGCCGTTTGCCTCAAGCACCCGTCCAGCTATCCATGAAAAAGTTGCCCGCCCGACGGTCAATGCAATTTTTTCATGGGTTTCGACCCTCTTTTTATCCTGGAGTTCCTTCTGGGCATCAATAGAATAGCCGTTGTCATTTAAAGTCTCAATGAGCCGGGGTGATGAAACCGAAAGGGGATCATACATGA
>JAIFMF010000183.1 GCA_020048635.1 Desulfobacula sp.
CCCGGCCCCCGCCGGTTTCCTTTTCCCCGCCAAAGGCCCCGCCGATTTCCGCCCCGCTGGTGCCGATATTGACATTGGCGATGCCGCAGTCCGAACCCTTGTGAGACAAAAATTGTTCCTGGTATTTGATGGAGCTGGTAAAGATGGCGCTGGAAAGCCCCTGGGGAACATCATTGTGAAATTGAATCGCCTCTTCAAACCTCTTATATTCAATCAGATACAGGATGGGCGCAAAGGTTTCTTCCTGGACAATGGGAAAATGGTTCTCGGCTTCAATAATGGCCGGTGTCACAAAGCTCCCCTTTTCCAGGCCCTTTACGATAATGGGGCCTCCGCCGTATACCCGTTTTCCGCCCTGGCTGAGGGCCGCCTCAATGGCCTTCATCATATTGATTTTGGCCTGGTCGTCGATGAGAGGTCCCATGAGGGTATCATCGGCCATGGGATGGCCGATGCGGATCTGGCCATAGGCACTGGTCGTCGATGAGAGGTCCCATGAGGGTATCATCGGCCATGGGATGGCCGATGCGGATCTGGCCATAGGCATGAACCAGCATGGCCGTAAATTTTTCTTTGATCTGCTGATGAACAATGATGCGCCGGGTGGAGGTGCACCGCTGACCCGCCGTGCCCACGGCGCCGAACAGAACGGCCCGGAGCGCCATGTCAAGATCAGCGTCTTCCGTGATGATAATGGCGTTGTTCCCTCCCAGTTCCAGCAGGGACCGGCCCAGACGGGCCGCCACCGAGGTGGCCACCTTGATGCCCATGCCCGTGGAGCCTGTGGCGCTGATGAGGGGAATCCGTTTGTCATTGAGCATGGGGTCCCCCACCTCATTGCGGTCCCCGATGATCATATTAAACACGCCGTCGATATCATACCGGTCCACCACCGGGGCGATGATGTTCTGGATGGCAATGGCGGTGAGCGGGGTTTTCGAGCTGGGCTTGAACAGGTTTACATCCCCGCAGACGGCTGCGATGAGGGCATTCCACGACCAGACCGCCACAGGGAAATTAAAGGCGGTAATGATGCCGATAATCCCCAGGGGATGCCATTGTTCATACATCCGGTGAAAGGGTCTTTCTTCGCCCTGGCCCTCGGATTTGATTTTTCCAGTTTCAAGGGTCACCAGTGCCCCCAGGGTTTCTTTTTTCTCCCGCAGGGCCGAGGCAATTTCCCGGATGATCTCCCCCCGCCGGGGTGCAGGTATCATCCTGAATTTTAAAAAGGCCTGTTGGGCTTTGGCCATAACGGCTTCATAATCGGCAGACCCGGCCTGAAGGACCGCGGCCAAGGGCTCCCCGTTAATAGGAGAATAGGAGACCAGCTCTTTTCCCGTGGTATTGATCCATCCCCGGGATGACCCGGTGGTGGCCCCGGAATTGACGGGTTTGATGCCCAGATCCTTTAGAATCGTTTCAATGTTCAGTTTTTCCATGTCTATCCTTATTTAATTAAATACCTATTTGTTTTCTTCTATGTTGTCGCTGGTATTATACAAACTTATTTGATAAAGTAAAATTCATAATATTTATGTTTACCATGAATTATTTTCATAATTGGACTGCCATGGACTTGTATCAGCTTAAAACTTTTTTCACTTTGGGAAAAATTCGGAATTTCACAAAAACCGCTGAACATCTCTGCGTCACCCAGAGCGCGGTCAGTCACGCTGTTAAAAAACTGGAAGCCTCTATTGAAACCCCTTTAATCGACCGGAAAGGCAAACACCTGACGCTGACGGAAGCCGGGAAGACCCTGTTCCGGTCCTGTGAAAAAATTTTTTATGAGATTGAAAAAGTTGAACAGGACATGGCGAATTTCAAAGACACCGTCATTTCCAGCATCCGTATCGGCAGTACGGTGGAGTTCGGCACCACCATCCTGATGAACCATATCCGGGATTTTTTGGATACCTATCCCGACATCCATCTGGATTTCCTGTTTTCCCACCATTTAATCGAGCATCTAATTCAAGACCAGGTGGATCTGATCATCGACTGCAAACCCCATCTGCATCAAAATCTTAAACGAATCCATCTCTTCCGGGAACAGTATATCACCATTGCGTCTCCGGAATTCATTGAAATCAATCGCATAACCGCCCTGAATGACCTTGAACGGGTAAAAATCCTTTCCATGGATAAGGATCTGGAATGGTGGCGTAATTTTATCACTGCCATTCCGGATCTGGAATGGTGGCGTAATTTTATCACTGCCATTCCTGCGGACAAACAGGACTGCCTGAAAAACGTCATGCAGATCAACCACATCCGGGGACTCATCAACGGAGCCGTAGCCGGCATCGGCATCGGCTTTGTTCCGAGATATACCGTGATCACAGAGCTTGAAACCGGCACCCTGGTGGACCCCTTCCCCCATATCAAGCCAGCGGCAGACGAATTCCATATTTATATCAAAAAAGAACGCCTGGCATTTCAAAAAAATCAATTGCTGGTGGATTACCTGACCCGGCTGAAACCCTCGGAATTCGGGGTGGATTAGACGATTCTTTCAGGCTTTTCTACATAAATTCAGATTCCTGTGCAAATATTAAAAATAAAGTTTGAATTTGTCAGTAATGGTAATATTTAGTAATTTATATTTATTATAGTTTTATTCAGCTTGACTAAAACGAACGATGCTTATAAAAAATAACCATGCTGTTTGCATATTGGTTCTCTCTTGAGTGTAGTTTCTAATTTCCCAACAACCCTTAAAAAAGGAGAACAAGATGATCAAAAAAAATCTGAAAATCAACGGTATTCCCAGAACATTAATCGTTAATGAAGACGATAGATTATCATCCGTGCTTCGGAACAGTCTTTTTTTAACCGGTGTCAAGGTCGGTTGCGGCGAAGGCCAGTGCGGCGCATGTAACGTGATTCTCAACGCCAAACTGACCCGGTCCTGTGTCACAAAAATGAGCAGGGTGCCGGATGATTCCGTGGTGACCACCATTGAAGGCATCGGAACCCCGGACAACCTGCATCCCATCCAGGTGGCCTGGATGGTGCACGGCGGGGCCCAATGCGGGTTCTGCACGCCCGGATTCATTGTTTCCACCAAGGCCCTGCTGGATGAAAATCCCTCACCCAGCCGGGAGGATATCCGGGACTGGTTCCAGAAATATAAAAACGCCTGCCGGTGCACGGGGTATAAACAACTGGTGGACGCGGTCACGGATGCGGCAAAGGTCATGAGCGGCAAGATGACCCTGGCGGATCTTAAATTTAAAATGCCGGCCGACGGCAAAATATGGGGGTCCAATATTCCCAGGCCATCGGCCCTTGCCAAGGTCACCGGCACCTGCGATTACGGGGCAGATCTGGGCATCAAAATGCCGGAAGAGACCTTGAGAATGGCCCTGGTCCAGGCCAAAATCTCCCACGCCAATATTAAAAAAATCGATATTTCGGAAGCGGAAAAAATGCCTGGAGTCTACAAGGTGGTCACCCATAAGGACATCAAGGGAAAGAACAGGATCTCAGGTTTGATTACCTTTCCCACCAATAAGGGAGACGGATGGGACCGTCCCATTTTATGCGATGAAAAGGTATTCCAGTTCGGGGACGCCATTGCCATTGTATGTGCAGACACCCTGAAAAATGCCGAGGCTGCGGCGGAAAAAGTCCGGGTGGATCTGGAACCCCTGCCCGAATATATGAGCGCTCCGGCTGCCATGGCCGAGGATGCCATACAGATTCATCCCGGCACCCCCAATGTCTATTTTACCCAGAAAATAAAAAAGGGTGAGGACACGGCGCCCGGTTTTAAGAGTGCGGATGTGGTGGTCGAAGACGATTTTTATGTGGGCCGCCAGCCCCACATGCCCATTGAACCGGATGTGGGCTTTGCCTATCCGGGAGAGAACGGCAGCCTGACCATTCATTCCAAATCCATCGGCCTGTTTCTGCATCATGCCATGATCGCTCCGGGCCTGGGCATAGAACCGGAAAAACTGACCCTGGTCCAGAATCCGGCTGGCGGCACCTTTGGATACAAATTTTCACCGACCATGGAAGCGCTCCTGGGTGCGGCAGCCCTGGCCACGGGCAAACCGGTGTTCCTGAACTATACCTGGTTCCAGCAGCAGACCTATACGGGTAAACGGTCTCCTTTCTTTATCAACCTGAGACTGGCAGCAGATAAACAAGGAAAGCTTCTGGGAATGGAAAGCGACTGGACCGTTGACCACGGGCCTTATTCAGAATTCGGCGATCTTTTAACCCTGAGGGGTGCCCAGTTTATCGGCGCCGGATACCATATCCCCAGCATCCGGGGAGAAGGAAGAACCGTGTGCACCAACCATTCCTGGGGATCTGCCTTCAGGGCCTATGGTTCTCCCCAGAGCGAATTTGCATCGGAAGTGCTCATGGATATGCTGGCGGAAAAACTGAACATGGACCCCTTTGATCTGAGATTGAAAAATGTCTACCGAAAAGGCTCTACAACCCCAACCAGTGCAGTTCCGGATTGTTTCAGCCTGCCTGAAATGTTTGAAAAACTGAAACCCAAATACGACGCTGCCAAGGCCAATGCCAAAAAACGCAGCACGGATACTGAAAAATTCGGTGTCGGTCTTTCCGTGGGTGTATACGGCTGCGGATTGGACGGGCCGGACGGTTCGGAGGCAAAAATTCAATTAAACGAGGACAATACGGTTACCCTTTTTAATTCCTGGGAAGACCATGGCCAGGGAGCGGACAGCGGGTCCCTGGGGACTGCCCATGAAGCATTGCGTCCCCTTGGCATTAAACCGGAAAACATCCGGCTGGTCATGAACGATACCTCCAAAGTTCCCAACAGCGGGCCTGCGGGCGGCAGCCGGTCACAGGTGGTGACGGGCCAGGCCATCAAAGCGGCCTGTGAACTTCTGATCGGAGCCATGCGAAAGAAAGGCGGCGGTTTCAGGACCTTTAAGGAAATGAAAGAAGAAAATATTCCCCTTTCCTATACCGGCTCATGGACGGCTCCGGCCACAGCCTGTGATGAAAACGCCCAGGGAAATCCTTTTTCAACTTATATGTACGGCGTCTTTATGGCAGAGGTCGCTGTGGAATTGTCCACGGGTAAAACACGGGTCCACAAAATGACGGCCGTGGCAGATATCGGCACCATCAACAATCAGTTGACGGTGGATGGCCAGATGTATGGTGGTCTGGCTCAGGGCATCGGTCTGGCCCTTTCCGAGGATTTTGAGGATCTGGAAAAGCATACGACCCTGATGGGGGCCGGATTCCCCTATATCAAGGCCATTCCCGACGACATTGAACTGATCTATGTCCAGACACCAAGGGAGCATGGCCCCTTCGGCGCTTCCGGCGTGGGTGAATTGCCGCTGACGTCCCCCCATGCCGCCATTATCAATGCAATTTACAATGCCTGCAAGGTCAGGATCAAACGCCTGCCCGCCACACCGGACAAGGTGCTGGCAGGACTAAAGGCCTTATAACGGTCATCACCCCGGGGCCGCCGGATATTTTATCCGATGGCCCCGTTATTCAGGGTGTTTGGCTTGAGAATGCCATGGAAAAGGACGTATTAACAGAATTTGAACGAAAATGCATCCAGGAGGAACCGGCCTATTGCACGGCGGCCTGTCCCCTGCACATGGATGTCAAAACCTTTCTGGGCCATATGGCAGAACAGGATATGGACAAGGCGTTCAAGGCCATTGAAAAAACCCTGCCCCTGCCGGAAGTCATGGCCCGGATCTGCGACCACCCCTGCGAACTGGAGTGCATCCGGACCCGGATAGACGCTCCCCTGGCCATCGGCGACCTTGAAAGAATCTGTGCAAAAAGCCGGACAAAACCGAAAAAAAGATTTTTGCCCCCGCCCAAGGGGAAAAAGGCCGGCGTCTGGGGCAGCGGTCTCAGCAGCCTCACCGTGGCCTGGGACCTGGCCTTAAAAGGTTATGGGGTCACGGTATATGACAAAAGCCTCGCCCTTGGCGGCCTTTTGCTCAGCCTCTCCCCCGATGTCTTGCCCAGAGAAATCCTGGACCGGGAACTGGATCTGTTGAAAACCTTCGGGGTCTCTTTTCAGATTGCCGCCTCTTCCAGTGAAGCCTTTGGCGGAAAA
>JAIFMF010000067.1 GCA_020048635.1 Desulfobacula sp.
GTTTATGATTTCATTTGGGCCAGGAATTTTTCCTTTTCACCATCCATCATGTGATAGCAATGCTGGTCTTCCGGGAATCTTCCCTCACGGACATCGGCACAATAGGCTTTCATGGCATTGGTGATGATGGAAGCCACATCGCAGTATTTTTTAACAAACTTCGGGGTAAAGGCCTGGAATTGTCCGATGAGGTCGCTAACGATGAGAAGTTGGCCGTCACATTCTTTTCCGGCACCGATGGAAAATACCGGAATGGTCAGGGTTTTGGAAATATATTCAGCGACTTCCGGTGGAACGGCTTCCACAAGGAGCATGTGGGCACCGGCCTTTTCAACAGCCAGGGCGTCTTCCACCACCAGGGCTGCATCTTTTGCTGTTCTGCCCTGGGCTTTGTGGCCGCCAAGCGCCCCGGAACTCTGAGGAGTAAGACCGATATGGCCGATGACAACAATCCCGGCTTCCACAATGGATCTGATTCGGGTCGCAACCCTTGTCCCGCCTTCAAGTTTGACGGCATCCACGTCGGCTTCCTTGAGAAAGCGGCCTGCGTTTCTAACGGCATCTTCATCCGATGCCTGATAGCTCATAAACGGCATATCGCCCACCACAAAAGTGTTGGGGGCTCCCCGCCGGACGGCATCGCAATGGCCGATACACTGGTCCATGGTCACGGGGACTGTGCCTTTATAGCCGTAGACGCACATGCCAAGGGAGTCTCCCACGAGAATCATATCAAGGCCGGCAGCTTCAGCAAACTGAGCCGTCGGAAAATCATAGGATGTAAGCCAGGTGACTTTCTCACTATTTTCTTTCATCTTATAAAAATCATGGATTGCTTTTTTCTTTGCCATTTTTTATCCTCCTGTAAAGATTAATAAAATGAGCTTGTTTTGATATTATTTTAAAACTGCGATCATATCGGGGCAGCATCAATGGGCCAGCCCTGGTCGGGTTTGACCTCTGCATAGACAATAAAGGTTTCGATTTTCCCCATGCCGGGGATGGTGGCCAGCTTCTGCTTGATCAGGTCTCCAAGATCGCCAAGATCCGGGGCCACCACATGGAGAAGATAATCAAATCTTCCCGTGATATGATAACAGGCTCGGACATTGGGAATTTTATTGATTTCACTTTCAAGCAGTTCAATATCCTTTACTCTGTGCCGGTCAAGGGAAATACAGGCAAAACCCTGGGCTTTCAGGCCGAGCTTTTCCGGGTCCACAACAGCCCGGTATCCCTTCAGAATTCCTTTTTCTTCAAGCTTTTTGACGCGGTCCAGCATGGTGGAGGGGGCAAGGCCGGTTTCCTTTGCAAGGTCGCTGTTTTTTTTTCGTCCGTCTTTTTGCAATGCTTTCAGGGTATGTCTGTCGATGTTGTCCATAACGTCTCCCATGGTAGATTCGTTTGCAAACGGCAGTTATAAAATTTAATTCGATATTTATATATTTATGTCGAATTTATATTTAAAGTCAAGGACAAAAATAAAATATTTGAGTGATATATATAAAAATACCGAATTTTATTCGATTATACATTGCCGGAGTCATGAATTCAGCACAGGACAACTCATTTGACTGTTCAGGAAAAACCGGGTAATCCAGAGGAAGTAATTATAAAATACTGGGATTTCATTAAAAAAATAAAGAGGTTTCCCATGAACAGCCATTCGGATGGACCTGGTTCGGCTCTGCTGAAAAAAATATATTCTCTCTACCAGGAAGCAATGGGTGAGATGGATCAGGTGTGCAAGGAAAAATGTGGCTATTGCTGTACCTGCAACGTCACCCTGACGAGTCTTGAGGCGGGCTTTCTGATAAATTCTCTGAGTATGGAGAAAAGAAAAGACATTCAAAATCGGGTCAGGCAGAAATTTCCTGCAAAGCGGTATATCCCGAAAATGACCACCAATATGTTTGCACGGATGTGTATGGAAAATCAAGACATCCCGGAAGAGGAAAATGATCCGGCCTGGGGAACCTGTCCATTGCTTGAAAATGATCTGTGTACCATTTATGAATCAAGGCCCTTCGGGTGCCGGGCCCTCATGTCTGAAATCCATTGCAGCAAAGAAGGATACGCAAAAATCCCGCCCCTGGTGTTGACGTTGAATACTCTTTTTCTTCAGGTAATAGAACATCTGGATCAAAAAGGGTTTTCCGGAAATCTTTCGGATCTGTTGGCGGTGGTTTTATCGGATAATTCCCAGACTGATATGCCAGACCAGATTAACGATATCAGTAGTGAAAGACTTTTTGTACACAATGAAAAAATCTCTGTTCTCATGGTTCCACCGGAGCATCAGAAAGAGCTTGAGCCGTTGATCGGAAAATTGCAAGACCTGTTAAAGAAGAAGAATTGACAGGGACAGGGCAACCATGGTCAGTCAACCCCCATCGGTCAGCCTTGGATAGTTTCTTGACTTAATCTCAATAACTATATTATTAATCTTCAGCATAACTGAAAAAATAGGAATTGTTGACAATCAAGTTAAGGAAAGCGTATGACCAAGAATATAGTTGAGAAAATCGATAATAAGGTAAAGATCAGAACCGTCCTTGCAAGCGTATCGGATAAGACCGGCCTGGATACTTTTATTCCCGGCCTTGTGGAGGTAAACCCCGATATCCTGATCCTGTCCACCGGCGGTACTTATGGGACAATAAAGGAAATCCTGGGGAAAAAAGCAGATACCTGTCTGAAACAGGTGTCCGATTATACAGGACAACCAGAAACCCAGGGCGGGCTTGTGAAAACCCTTGATTTTAAAATTTACCTGGGACTTTTGACTGAAACTTTTAATGATGCCCACCAGGATGATTTAAAACGGACATCGGCCAGGGCCATTGATATGGTTGTGGTCAATCTTTACCCTTTCAGCGAAACCATCGCCAAAACAGGCGTCAGTGTAGAAGAAGCGAGGGGAAACATCGATATCGGCGGACCTACTATGATCCGTGCGGCTGCCAAGAATTTTATCCGGGTGGCATCTGTTGTTGATCCCTTATCTTATCCGTTAATCCTTGAAAAGCTGAAGGCTGCAAAGGGGAGCCTGTCTCTAACAGATCGGTTTGATCTGGCCAAAAAAGCCTTTGAGCATACCGCAGTGTATGATCAGACCATTGCCGGCTATCTTGCTTCAAATTCCTTCAGCAGTGTTGAATCCTGCTATACATCAGGAGAATAAACCATGTCCAGAGATCTGAAAGAAATGTACAAAACCATTATGGACGATCATTTCACGCCTCAGATGGAAATTTCATTTATTGACGGGAAAAAGCGCCAGACCCTTTTTTACGAGAAAGTATCCTGGGTGATTGACGGGGTGAACAAGGGACTCAGGTATGGCGAAAATCCAGGTCAGGAAGCCGCTCTTTACAGGCTTGTAAATGGTAACCTGGTGCTGGGCGATACCCAGACCATAGCTCCGGGCAAATATCTGGTATCAGATATTGAACTGCTCCAGTCCGGCAAGCATCCGGGCAAGACCAATCTCACAGATGCCGACAATGCGTTGAATATTCTGAGGTATTTTACCGATACGCCCTGTGTGGTTATTGTCAAGCATAACAATCCCTGTGGGGCGGCAAGGGCCAAAACTCTTGAAGAGGCTTACCATAAGGCCTATATGGCAGACCGGGTGGCAGCCTTCGGCGGTTGTATTGCCGTCAATAAGGCCCTTGACAGGGCCACGGCAGAGGCTATTGCCGATCAGTATGCCGAGGTCGTAGTGGCGCCGGACTTTGAAGAAGGGGTTATGGGTATCCTGGGAACACGGAAAAATTTACGGGTGATTCGGATCAATGCCATGGATAAGCTGCAAACGTTTATCGGTCAGCGGGTGGTTGATTTTAAAAGTCTCATGGACGGCGGCCTTGTGGCCCAATGGTCCTTTGTTCCTGAAACATTGTCCAAAAAGGATTTTACCCTTGCATCTACAGAGTACAAAGGGAAAGCATATACAGTCAAACGGGAACCCACACCAGAGGAATATGAGGACCTTCTTTTCGGATGGCTGGTGGAATCCGGCATTACCTCAAATTCCGTTATCTATGTGAAAGACAATGTGACCGTGGGTATCGGAACCGGAGAGCAGGATCGGGTGGGTGTTGCGGAAATTGCTGTGGACAAAGCCTACCGGAAACTCGCAGACCGGTATTGCTTTGAGCGGTATCAGATTGCCTTTGCCGATCTGACGGACCAGGATAAAAGAGCAGAGATTGAAAAGGATGTGAAGGATGTGAAGGGCGGCCTCATCGGCTCAGCCATGGTTTCCGATGCCTTTTTCCCCTTCAGGGACGGGATTGATGTGGGGCTGCGTCAGGGAGTCAAGGCTGTTGTTCAGCCCGGAGGCTCCCTGAACGATTATCAGTCGGTTGAGGCCTGCAACGAGAACGGCGCCACCATGGTTTATACCGGCCAGAGAAGTTTTAAACATTAAAAAAGATTTTTCCATGGCAGTTTTATATAAAAGAGCCCCAGAACCAGCAGGAAAAGGATGAAGATCAGAATATACACTCTTACGGGGCTTTTTTTCTCTTGAAACGGGTCCTGGAGCAGGCGGGACGCTCCGGCCGGCAACGTAGCAATTTTTGTCAGTGAACTGCCAAAGGATATATTGATTCGGGCACGGGTATTGACGGCCCACCCACAGGCATCCAGAATGGGGGAAAGGTTTCGCTGGCGAAGCTTAAAGGATGCCATGATGATGGAGGGTCCTGAGACTACCAGGATCAGAGCAGCCAGAGCAAAGGGAATCTGCCACCACAAAAGTCCCATGATGCCGGTAATGACAGAGGCAACGGCCGTACCGATAGCACCCAGAGCAAGACCGACGGCCGCAAAAATACCGGCGAACTTTCCAACGTCAAAGGCGGATCGAACCGGTGGTTTTTCAGTTTCCGGCTTCTGGCCTTCATTTAATGGAAGGCTGATGGTGCCTTTGTCTACAGCCTTATCCTTTTCAGCGGCAAATTTTTCAATCTGGGTCCGGATCATGCGCGCCAGGCGCTTATAGGGAGACCAGAAAGCCTGACGGATACTGATGGGGTGATCCACGATTTTGATGATGGTGGCATCCCAGTCCTGATTTTTGCGATCATAGAAAATACCATTTCGGCCCACCATCAGATTGTCTGCGTCGCCCTGGGTAAAGGCGGCGGCAATGATGATCTTTTCAGGGTTTTCCTTTCGGGTGCAGTCACAATATACCAGATACACCCCGCCCATCTGGGCCAGGGTGCTGTGGGCTGCCGCATCTTTGACGCGGATGCACAAATCGCAGCTCCGGCCGTCCAGATACAGGGTTCCGGCCTGAAATATGGCCTTTTGCCCAGGGGAGTAGAAGTCGCGAAAGGATATGAAATTGTTCAGCAGGGTATAAAGATGCAGATAATAATGAACGAGCCGGTCCAGGGAATCAAATGAGGCTGCAGCAGATTCAAGTGCCAGGTCTTTTTCAATGAGATCGGTAATGGCTTTTTCATTTTGATTGCTGAGAATTTCCCTGATCCGCTGCAAGCCCGGCTTTTCCACGGGACTTGCCTTTTTTTCGGCTTTCCATGTCACATAGGCTGAAAATTTTTCTTTGATCAGGTCCCATTCATCCTGGCTGAGGTCTGTTTTTGGAGTGCCGAGCAAAGGCTTGACAACCGTTTCCCGGAAACCCGCCAGGGCTTTTTCCCAGGCCGGGTTTACAGAACCGCTGAGCGGCAGCAACGCATCAGGCTCAATCCGGGCAAGAGGAAATGCTGCAATTTCATCTGTTTTTTGGGACAGGGATTTCCGGGAAACTTCTTCATACTGTTCCCTGGCCGGGTTCAGGGGTATTGCTGCTGTTGAGTCATAGGCAGCCAGGCGGCATCGAATAAAAAAATCCTCCACTTTATCCCGAACAGTTTCAAAATGTCCGGCTGCAACATCTGTTTCCTTTCCCAGCGGCAAAATATCCAGGTTTTCACCTTCCGTTCTTTGCCACCATTCGGAATATAACCTTGCTTCGGTAAAGAACCGGTCGGCTTTTTCCTTTGACAAACCGGGCAGACCGCTTCGGTCTGTTTCAGGTCCCATGCAGTCCATGATGTCTTCAATCACGTTCCGGATGGTTTCGTCCTCGGATGCTGTAGCAGGAATAATGCCGTCCCCATTGAATTTTGTATTTGCAAAAAGTCCGGCCTTGTCGGCTATATCATCGGGTGTGATATGATCTGCATCCGGTTTTCCTTTGCCGGCAAGGATTTCCCGGGCACAGGAAAGAACGGCTTTCCCTTCGGGAATGTCGTCATTGATGGCGGACAGGGGAAGGTTGTTTCTGTTTTGGGTGAGATCGTCCGGATTTCTAACCAGAGAAAGAGTCCAGTTCAAGGCTTCAATCACTTCCGGAGCCCTGATGCGCCCGTCTTTGTCCTTATCCATATACCCAAGGGTGGCGGTATTAAATTCCAGGCCCTGAGTGGGGCAGCCAAGAGCGGCCCAGAGTTTCTGATCCAGCGTCGGAATGGATTTAATATCCTCTCCTGAATTGATAAGCACATGATCAAATCCACCAATGCGGACAAAGCGCCATTTGTGGGAACCGATTATCGCGTTTTCCATGACATCATCCGTTGTTTTCATCATTTATTCTCCTTTTCAGACTCATGAGAATATCGGTTTTGATTAGCCGGTTGGTGATTTCCGATTCCATCCGGTCATGCCCCCCATTCTTATATGAACAGAGAGAGCTGGTCCTTTCTTGCGTCGGCATGCTGGATGGTCACCTGGACAATATCCCCGAATTTAAGCCGGATGCCAGCCGGAGCAAGATGTGTTTCCAGCATGAATTCTTTTATCAGGATGAGATAGTGATCCCTGTGACATTCCAGTACCAGAGATTCAAATGATACCCCTTTTTTGGATTCCAGGTATTTGATGATCCAGTATCGTTTTCTTGAGGCCTGGATGCGGCTTGTATTGGCCACTGCCGTTGAGATCGAAATAAGGATGTCTTCAAGTTCTGTTTTTGAATAGGGATCCCGGTATCCAAATATGGCTTTGATCTGGCGCTGGGTCAGAAGATCATGATATCTCCGGATGGGCGAAGTCGCTGTGACATAGGCTTTGACGCCGAGACCGGCATGGGCTTCCGGGTCGGTTCCGATCATGGCCCGGCTGAGCTGCTTTCTCTGCATAAAATTTAAGAGCAGGGAAGTTTCAATACCCTTGAAAAGTCTTTGTTTCGGTTGGGCCTGGGATCTGAAAACAGCCGGCATCTGGTGATTTGCCAGAAATTCTGCCATCAGTGAATTGGCAAGTATCATCAATTCCGAAATCAGCATGCGCGATGAATTTTCCCTATCTATTTTTGAATAACCGATGTCCCTGTTTTCCTCCAGCCATACATTGACTTCCGGAAGCGTAATCTGAATAGCACCGGCTTTGAGGCGTTTTTCCCTTAATTGGATGGCAATCCTGTAAAGTGTTGTGATGGGATCGTTTTTTCCGTTTAAGAGATTGGCCTCAGCATAGCTCATCTTCTGGTGGATTTGAATCACACTGGGGATAATCTCATACTCCTGGATTTCAAAAAATCGGTTCATCCGGATGAGGGTACTGATGCCGGGCCTGATTTCGCCTTCCTTCAGGCTGCACAGGTCCTCGGAAAGCCTCGGTGGAATCATGGGTAGCTTGTCATCGGGCATGTAAATGGAGCTGGCCCTTTCCCGGGCGGATAGATCAATGGGGTCATTGGATTTGATATAGGCATCCACATCAATGATATGAATCCCGAGTCTGTATCCTGTCTCCGTGTTTTCAAGACTGATGGCATCATCAAAATCAAGAGTGGACTGGCCATCAATGGTGATCAGGGGGATATGGGTCAGATCTTTTCTTAAAGGGTCATCCACAAAACGGATGGGATTGATGATGAGTTTTTCTTCCTGCTCCAGAACCTGCCTTGAAAAGACTGTGGGGATTTTAAGGGAAAGAAGGTGGATATTTTCATCCTGACTCCAGATTCCGGCTCTGACAAAGATATTAAACAGTTGCTCTGTTGAATGTAAGGATGATTTTTTAATAATTTCTTTTGCCGTCTGGGTATATTTAGATTCATTCCCAAACAGGTAAAAGGATTTCAGCATGTCAATGATGGTTTCATCAATGGCAGTGCTGCTCCCGTTTTTCTGATTCAGGATATCATTGATCCACGCAGTCCCATTCTGAATCTGGAATTCTTTTTTTTGCGCTTCCCTGAGCTGTCTTTTCTTTTCTTCAACCTGTTCGGCGGAATATGCGGCAAAAATCATCTTGTTGAATCGAAAATAGAGCCTGTCATGAAAAAAAGCCCGGATAACGGCAGCCTCATGGTCCGAGGTCAGGGGAGGATCAAAGCAGAACAGGGTCATGGTGGATAATTCAATATCCTCAGACTCTTCGTGCAGGATTTCCCACAATTCCTGGATATTGATGGTTTCAGAAAGTTTTTTGCGGTTCTCCGTGAGCTGCTTTAACTGCGTGACAATGAAATCCCTTGAAAGCGTAGTGTCAAGGCGTACCTGTGATATATGAGAAAGCCGGTTTTCAGAAAAATTGACTTCCCGGTTATACTCATTGAGCAATCTGAGTTTGCCTTGTTTTTCCTGCAAAATGACAGCAGAAATAATTTTCTGCTGATCAATGTATTCTACAATGTTCCCCGTATTCATATGAGAGACAATATCAGGAAGGGGAGACGTTGTCAAATGAACTGACAACGGGTCTAAAACCTTGAAAATTAAAGTCAGATGCAATAGGATAAAACCCATGTGAACATGAAAAGTAAAGGAAGCTATCCTTTGAAAAAAAGAAATAAACATGATCTGCCGGTTTTTCATTCTGATGAGGATTTTTTAAAAGCATTTGAAAAAAAACTTCCGGATAAAAATGATGAAAAAAAGCCGGCAAAATGGCTCGAAAATAAAAATGAGATAGAAAATGAGCCGGAAGAGGATTTTAAAACATTGCTGGAAGAGTCCTTCCAAAAAAGCAGGGCCAAACCTTTAAAAAAGGCGCCTGCCGTACCGCTTGAAAAAAGACTGAAACGTTATCCACCTCCGGAAGCGTTTCTGGATCTGCATGGCTACAATGCCATTGGGGCTGAGGTGAGAGCAAGGTCATTTATTCACAGTTGCAAGCTCCAGGGATTTTTTACTATTCGGATTATTGTGGGCAAAGGCCGTCATTCAGATGAGGGAGCCGTCTTGCCGGATGTAGTGGAAGATGTGGCAAAGGAAATGAAAAAACAAGGCATTGTCATCGGATTTGACTGGGAAAATAAGATCAAATCAAAAAGCGGGGCATTGATAATTTATCTGAAACAATTTGAACGGTTTGATGGATAACTTTTATTTTTTAAGCTGGTAGCGGATTACAGCCTTATTATGCTCTTGAAAGGTTTCTGAAAAATGGTGGGTCGTATCTTTTTTTGAGACAAAATAAAGATACCGGGTTTGTGCCGGGTACAGGGCGGCCTGAATCGATAAAGCACCGGGATTTGCAATGGGACCCGGCGGCAGCCCATTGATCTGGTAAGTATTGTAGGCAGTAACCGTTTGAAGATGAATTTTTTTAATATTTCCGTCAAAATTCTCAATGCCGTATATGACGGTCGGGTCACTTTCAAGTCTCATATTTTTTTTCAGGCGGTTATGGAAGACGGATGAAATCTGTGGCCTTTCAGAAGCATTCCCTGTTTCTTTTTCAATGATGGAGGCAAGGGTAAGAAGCTCATGAATGGAAAATCCAAGCTCTTTTGCCCGCACTTGCCACTCTTCCGTAAAAACGGATTTGAAACGCCCTACCATGGTAGCGATGATATCTTCACAGGAAATTTGTTTTGAAAAAAAATAGGTGTCCGGGAAAAGATAGCCTTCAAGGGAAACGGATGGGATTGCAAGTCTTTTGATCAAGGCAGGGTTATGACTGAGATCCATGAATTTGACCTGGCTGCAGAGGTTCTCTTTTTCAATCAGGGCAGCGATTTCTTTGATGTTAAACCCTTCAGGGATGGTGATTCTGTAGAGTTTCACCTTTCCTTTGATAAACATATCAAGAATCTCTTCAGGGGATTTTGATGCAGATAAAAGATATTCTCCTGCCTGTATTTTTTTCCCGGATTTTCTAAATTTAGCATATACGGCAAAATAGAAACTACTGGTGATAATGCCTTCTGTTTCAAGATGTTCGGCTATTATCTTAAGATTTTGCCCAGGAAGGATCGTGATTGTTTTCTCAGGTGCATCGGGTCTGGAGGGTTCTTTTACAAAGGAGGATATATCAAATAAAAGGTAGATCCCGGCAAAAAGGGCAAGAATCAAAAGGCTGAGTGAAGCAATAATGAATATTTTTAATCGTTTTTTTTCCATGGTTTATTTTTAAAATGGCTGAAGGGTATCTATTGCAGATACCCTTCAGCCATTTTTGATACTCATATTACAAAATCAGTGTCAACCCGCCTTTTTGGCCATGGGAAAATCCGTATCCGGGTTATAGCAGATTCTACAGCAGTTGAGACATCTTTCTGCTTCCTTTTGGGCATCGACTTCAGGTAGAACAAGATCGACTTCAACAAATGAATCAAGACGTTCATTGACAGATATTTCCGGCATTTTGGCCCTGGGAGTCTTCTTCACCCCATCGACGTGTGTGAAAATGGATTCATGAATTCGCTTTTTCTGAAGTGAGTCTTTCATCGGTTCAACCGCCTTTCCTTTCATGAAAAGGTCAATGGAACGGGCTGCACGTCTTCCTCCGCCGATGGCTTCTACCACGAGCGAAGGCCCTGTGGCCGCATCCCCGGCAGTGAAGATATAGGGGATGGAAGACTGAAGGGTGGCAGGGTTATTATCAATCGTATTCCATTTCGTCAGTTCAAGTTCTTTCATTCTGGGTTGCGGGTCCTGTTTTTTGAAAGACGCATCCGGAGACTGGCCGATGGCGGAAATCACCATGTCAACAGCAAGAAGGGTTTCAGTCCCTTCAACCGGTTCCGGTCGGCGTCGGCCGCTTTTATCCGGTTCACCAAGCTGCATCTTCAGATATTCAAGATGGGTGACTTTGTTTTGATCATCACCGATCACGCGGGTGGGAGCTGCCAGGAAGACAAATTCAATGCCCTCATGCTCTGATGCAATAATTTCAACCTCATTGGCCGGCATTTCTTTTCTGGTTCTTCTGTAAACCATATAGACTTTATCAAGACCCAGTCTTAAAAGGGTTCGGGCACAGTCGACTGCAGTATTGCCGCCACCGACAACGGCTGCGGTTCTACCGAGTTTGATTTTTTCACCACCGGATATTCTCTGTAGAAAATTAATTCCGGTAAAACATCCTTCAAGATTTTCTCCTTCAATTCCGAGGGAGAAGTCTTCCCATGCGCCGACACCGAGGAAGACGGCATTATAACCGGCTGCCATCAATGAGCCGAGGCCGAAATCCACACCAAATTTCACATAACAGAAGGATTTGATCCCAAGATCCAGTATCCCCTGGATTTCCCAGTCCAGAACCTTTTTCGGAAGCCTGTATTCCGGAATACCATATCTGAGCATACCTCCGAGTTTCGGCATGGCTTCGAAAATATCCACCTGATGGCCGATTCTCCTCAAGAAAAAAGCACAGGATAAACCAGAAGGTCCACCACCGATGACGGCTATTTTTTTCCCGGTATCCGGAGCACAGGTAATGGGTATCCGTGATCCGGAATTCATTTCATAATCCGACACAAAGCGTTTCAACTGATTAATGGAAACGGGCTCATCCTCAATCCCTCTTCTGCATTCATCTTCGCAGGGATGGGGGCAGACCCTGCCACAGGCAAGGGGTAATGGGTTTCTAAGACGGATGGTCCGGACCGCTTCCTTATATTTGCCTTCTTTCAGTTGATTGATATAGAGGGGGATATTGATTTCAGCAGGACAGGTCTGGGCACAGGGTGCCAGAGGATCATTTTTCTGATTGAATTTCATAAGCCTTTCGGAAAGCGTTTTAACCTCAATGATATTTTTGGGGCAGGCTTTCTGGCAGGCACCGCAACCCACGCATTTTTCATCATCCACTACAGGATACCCCTTGGGTCCGATTTTAACGGCACCGAAAACACATGCCTTTACACAGTCGCCAAGGCCTATACAGCCTACGCCGCAAAGTCGTTTGCCACCAAATACAACAGCCATGGCCTTGCAGGAGGAGACTCCCATATAGTGGTATTTGTCGGCGGCCCTGGAACCTCCCTCACACATATTATAGGATAGGGGTGCTTCTGCATTGCCCACTTCCACACCCATGACTTTTGCAACTGCTTCGGCACCGGTTTTACCGGAAACGACGCAGACGCTTGCGGGCGCTTGACCTGAAACAACAGCCGAAGCAGCAGCAGAGCATCCTGCATAGCCGCATCCACCGCAGTTGGCACCGGCAAGAACGCCTTCCACCATTGCAATTCTCGGGTCTTCATATACATAGAAAATCTTGGAAGCAAGGCTGAGCACAATACCGCAAACCCCACCGACGCCTAACATTAACAATAAAGCTGGAATCATAGTATCACCTTATATATTTGAAATATTCTCTAAACACTGACCCAAAAAACCAGGGGATTATTCCAATCACACATTACACCATTCCTTTGAACGACATGAACGTCATGGCAATTATTCCTGCCGTAATCAGCCCGATGGATACGTCCTGCAAAGGTTTCGGAACTCGGGCCAGAAGGATTCTTTCCCGGACTCCGGCAAAAAGAACCAATGCCAAACCGAAACCGGCAGCATAGGCAAAGGAGGTCACAAGGGATTCAATAAACGTATATTCTTCCTTAATATTGATGAGACAGACACCCAGTACGGCACAATTGGTTGTGATCAGCGGCAGATAAATACCAAGGCTGCCATAAAGCGCAGGAATACTTTTCTTCAGAAACATTTCCACAAACTGGACCAGAGCGGCAATGACGAGTATGAAGGAAAGCGTTTGCAGATAGACGACATCCATAGGTTTTAACATGTATTCATTTAAAATCCATGTAAGGCCCCCGGCCAGAACGAGAACAAAGATAACGGCCATGGCCATGCCGATGGCCGTTTCCATTTTTTTGGAGGTCCCGAGAAAGGGACAGTTGCCCAGATACTGGGCAAGGAGAATATTGTTAATGAAGATGCAACTGATGACAAGAACAAATAGATCACCCATAATAATAGCTCCTTTTATTTTTTACCGATGAGGTTCATCAGGCAAAGCATGAGTCCAAGCCCGACAAAAGCACCGGGGGCCGTCAACAGGAATTTGAAGGGAAGAAAGTCAGGACTCATTGTAAAAGCAGGCGTTCCTCCCCAGACGGTCAAGGTTCCGTTTCCCAAGATTTCCCTTACCGAAGCAAGCGCTGAAAGTGAAAGCCCGTAACCGATACCGAGCCCAAGGCCGTCTGCAATGGA
This sequence comes from Desulfobacula sp., assembly GCA_020048635.1. Lineage (GTDB taxonomy): Bacteria > Desulfobacterota > Desulfobacteria > Desulfobacterales > Desulfobacteraceae > Desulfobacula. The sequence goes on from JAIFMF010000067.1 coordinate 13,446, forward strand.
TGAAAGGGGCCCGTTTTTATAAGCAAATGCTTCTGCGCGCCCCAATGGGATACAGTTTACAACGATCAAAGGGATGAATATACCCAGCGTGAGGAACAATTCATAGGTATAGGCCTGCATCAAAAGCTCCACAATCGTCACAAAGGTTGCCACAACAACGATGAAACAGGCAATCCTGACCTTTGATGGAATAATATTTCTGAGCAATGAAATGAATAGATTGGAACAGACCAGAACAAAGGTCAGTGCAATGCCCATCCCGATTCCATTTTCAAGTGATTTGGTTACCGCAAGGGTAGGGCAAAGCCCCAGAACCAGCCTGAAGGGAGGGATCTCAGCCCAGAGTCCTTTGGTAAATTCTTTTGTTAAGGATAGTGCCATATTTATATTCTCCTAAGAAATTCTCTTTATTTCATCTGTTTGACAATTTCTGGTTTGAGTTTCTGATAGATTTCCTTTGCCTGGGTTGCGGCAAGACTCACGGCTTTTGAGGTTACCGTTGCACCGGACATGGCATCAATGGCGCCGCCGTCAGCCTTAACGGCAAAATTGGTATCCAGCTTTTTTCCTGAAAACTGAGATACAAATGAAAGATTATCTTTGGCCCTTGATCCGATGCCCGGGGTTTCAGAATGCGTGGTGACCCTTACATCCACTATGCTATCGGTATCGAGACGGATTCCCACCATCAGTCCGACCGGCCCACCGAATCCTGAACCTTTTGTCTCAAAGGCAACGGCTTTTGAACCATCGGGG
>JAIFMF010000104.1:0-2508 GCA_020048635.1 Desulfobacula sp.
TCTGTAAGGGGAACAATCACCCTGAAAATATCCTCTTCGAGCATCTCGGGCCGGGACCTGGAAAAAACAGCAGTATATTTAAACAGATTCCGCACACCCGAGCCCAGTTCATCGGCCATACCCATCTGCCTGAATACGCCTGCGATGACCGGATTTTTCGGACAGGGGGTAAAATTGTCCGGGTCGATGGGGCCATAACTTACGGCCCGGTTGCCGTTCTCTGCAAGAATCCTGCTCTTTTCAATGATAATCTTCGCTGGAAACGCCTTCACATACTCCCGGTGAATGAGAATATTGGAAGCAATCTCCCGCATAATTTTATCCCGCGCGCTGATGCGATGGGTGCCTTCCAGATAAAAGGGATCGGACAGATGTTTCTGCCCAAAGGCGATAATCCGGTCATAGCTTTCGATCAGGTTGGTCCGCACATCATCCCGGTCATCATAACGGTCAAGATTATCCCGGCGCAGAATCAGGTCGGTTTTGTGGTGGGGGATAACCGACAGAATCGTTTCATCCTTGCCGAATAATAAAATACCGGCAAGGCTGAAGCCCTCTCTGCCGGTTTGATAATCTTTTAAAAAAACTTTGGCGCTTTTTAAAAGGACCATGTCGTCCATGGTCTTCCACGGATGATTCGTCTTTTGAAAACCTGCCTGACGCCGCGCCATCTCTATCAAATCCGGCCGCAGGTCGGCCATCTCGCAATACGGGTAGACCTTGCTCTCGGTATAAATGGTTTGTTTATTGATGTATAGAGTGGAGATCAGCGTGCTTTTTGCAGTAATATCCAGATCGGCGTCATGGTTCCGGTCAAAGACTTTCCCATTGCAGGTATGAACCTGGGAACTCTGCGGTACAAAAATATACAGAATCTGTTTGCCGTCTATCTCAACCTGATCGATGGAAAGATACACCGAAGGTATAATCTTCTGGGGATTGTTGACCGCAGTGACAAAATCTTTTTTTATCTGATCCAAGGCTCCAGGATCAATGCCGGTAATCACGCCCTTATCATCAACCCCGAGTAAAATCTCTCCGCCGTAGCGGTTTAAAAATGCGCACACGGTTTCATACACATCTCTGTTCAGGGCCTTTTTGCAGGTCTTGAACTCCACCCGAAGACCTTCCCCCTCTTTCAGAATCGCCCGTAACCTGCTTTCCAGCATGGCTAATCGTCTCCTTTTAGTAAATCAAAAAGACTCCTGCCTTCATACTCTTCCTGTTTTTTCAACCTGGGTTTGATTCCTGTCTTCACCTTGATGCTGCCACCGTCAGAGAGGGCACAATAGAGGGCTTTTCTCCAACCCCGGTCTTTTTGATCCGCCACTCCAGCCTCGGAGGATGTTTTTGAGAACAGCCACCAGCGTTCTTCCGGGCGCAGGGCCAGCCATTTCTGGCAGATAACCCCGCATTCTTCCGGGGTTGCGTGTTCAGCCGCCCAGGCTAAAACACAGAGTTCCCGCCCCAGGAATCTGTCCAGCTTAACCTTGCCGGTACTCCAGGTGCCGGTATTCTGCTTTTTTGCCTTCAGGCGGTTATTAAAATCCCGGCGGGCATCATCCCTGATTTTTGTCCATAACTCCCGCGCCAGAACGACTCGCTTTTCAGTGGTTTCACGCCTTGTTTCATCTCCGTCAAAGCCATAATCTTCATAGATGCTTACTGCCACCTTTGGCTCTGCCGGAATATCCACATAAAAATGGTGTACCCCAAAATTTCTGGAAGCGCCGAAATCGGTGGTGTCGCTCATTCCTGAATCACCTCGCCAATTTTAAGCTCGATACCAAGGGCTTTGGCAAACTGTTCCAGATCAAATCCTGTGGGGGTATAGGCTTTTTTAAAGGACAGAATGACCGGCGCATCCGGGGCAAGGAGAGACTGCAGGTTTGCCAGCTCCTTTTCTAAAAATTCCGCCTGTATCCGCATTTCACCCAGAGAGAGATGGATAACTTTAGGCGAGGAGCCTATTTGAAGCGTCACCTGTTCAAAGGTGATGCCCTTTTCTTTCGCTAATTTCAGACCTTCGTAGGTCTTTGCTGAGTTATCCAGCCGCTTGGGCGTTGGGCTGAATATCTGGGCGGGCTTATCTCTTTTGATATCGATTTCCTGCCTGCCCTTTTCGGCAAACTGGAAGGTCCGCTTCGCTTCGATACCCTCGCACTCGGCAAACACATAGACCGATTGGGCGCTGTCGTGCAAATCGAGCGGTTCTGAATAATCCGTGCCATTTCTGGCCTCTGAACCGTCCAGGGTATATCGAATCGTTCCTCGGGGAGCTATCAGTATTTCCAGTTTGCGGGTGTTTTCATTAAACCTGTTGCGAATCGTCAGATGATTGGTCCAGGTGGCAGGACTCCCGGTCTGATTTTTGCCGGAAGGATCAACCGCAAGAAACTGGACTCGCAGCGCCTTTGTGGACAGAACATTTTCAGACAAGACCGGGCTTTTGGTACTCACCGCCCCATCCTCCTGAAAATGGATACGGGGGGCGCTACCGGAATTAAC
>JAIFMF010000104.1:2538-16730 GCA_020048635.1 Desulfobacula sp.
TGGGCTTTCTGGTTATGGTTCCGTTGCCCAGGTCCTCCCACACACCCCGTTGACAGGCTTCCTGGATAAGGAGATCGAAGCCCTTTACCGGAAGCCAGGGCATCTGCGCTTTCTGCCGCAATTTATCCACCAGATCTGTTTTGCGGGCATCATCGCTATTGCCGAACAAAAGCTGTTCAGCGCGGGCTCGCAGCGTATCGAAATTGTCCGAAACCTGTGTGTAGAGTTTTATGGGATCGGCTGTCAGGGTTTTTATCACCTGCTTTTCCCCGTTATAGGATTCATTTGACGGATAGGTGCTGTCGAGCGCCTTGGCACGGAGGATCTCTTTATTTTCCTGTGCGCCTGGAAACAGCAGTTTATCAAAAACATTCAGGACAGTAGACTGGAAGTCCTGTGCGTACTGGGCTTTTCTCTCATCCAGTTCTTTGCGCTGGGGATGGGTGGCAGACAGTTCGTTATCGGCCTTAGTTACCGCATAGACATGCCGGGCAGACTTCTCTACATCGGCCATCAGGGATTTCTCACCTGTCAATACCAGCAGATTGTTTTTATGGGGGAGGTTGGCATAAAACTGCTGTATGACTTCCGGCGGCACCTTGCCATCCGGGCTGATAATGAGCATGGTCCGGGATATTTTGAGGGCAGCCGCAGCCTCATCCATCTCAGGAAGCGGCAAAACTTTTTCGTAGGCTTCTTTTGTCGTTGGCGCGTACATCTCGACAAGACGATGCCGTATCAGTTCATCCACTTTGTTCTGCGGCGCCTTCTCGGCGTAACCCTGGAGTTTTTTTGTCAGATTTTCCTGATGATCGAAATAGCATCTTCCTTCCTGAGTCTGGTGCAGGTACCAGGCGGTTTTATCCAGCTCGTGGAAAGCTTTTTTAAATTCGCCAGCCTGATTGTTCGGGTCTATCAGGCACTCCAGCATTTCACTTTCCAAAAGTCCTTTTACCGAATTAACTGCTGTTGAAAGACTCGCAGTAAAAAGAAGAGTGCCGACTTGCCTCGCATATTGGTTGCCGCCGGCGATGTCGATAATCTGGGCATGGGCACTCCCGGAAGAATCCCAGAGGTCCTTTGCGATGACATCCCGCATTTCCGAAATATCTGCCAGTTTTTCCCGAACTTCATGTATTGAAAGGTCAAAATGCTGGGCGCCGATCAGATATATATCATCATTGCTCTGCCACACCGACTTTAAAAGACGGGACACCAGTTCCATGAGGCCTCGGGTCTGCTTGAATTTTTCATTTTCCTTGAAAAGCGCAACAATGCTTTTGAAACTCGGGTGGAAGGGATAGGTCATTTCAATTTCATTGGCAAGTGATTCAGCGCTTCTGTCTACTGATTTTGCTTTTGCCGCCTCAGCCAACCGATTTGCATAAACAGATGCAATATCGGCAATTTCACTTTTATCAGCCAGAGAAACAAATAACCTTTTCCGGATGATCTCATAAATTTCATTTGATTCAAGATTTACGGGGGTGATACTTATCTCCGCCCGGCCCAGTTCCTGGGTGGCATCATCAAGGGCCTTCTGAATCAATTTTCCGCCAGTGTCGTAAGCCGCTTCAAGGTCAGAGACGACAATACAGACATTCTTTCTTTTGGAAGCGGCCGTGAGCATATTGGAAAACGCACGGGTGATGACATCGGCAATCGTTCCCTGCCCCAGGACCTGTGTGCTGTAATAATGAAAATACGGGGGCATTTCATCCAGCAGAATCAGAACCGGCTCATCCCCCTCAAACAGTTTCAGCCAGGCGCCTTCATCCGGGGCTTTCGCACCGGATTCCCAATACTCTTTAAATAGTGGTTCCTTGCCTAACTGCCGGGCAATTTCCCCCCATAAATAGGTATGAGGATTGTTACGCCCATTGAAAGCGGCGGTCTTCGCAGTGGTAAACCCTTCTTGATGGGGTATTTCACCAATTTTCTGTTTTCTTAGCCTTGCATCTTTTGCCAGGAGACCGAACCCCACCATCAAATGGGTTTTACCACCCCCCATAGCCTGTTTAAGATGAAAAACCGTATCGTTCGATTTGCCTGCAAGGCGCGCCATTCCCTTTGTAAGCAGGATTTTCATACCTTCGGTAATGAAAGTCTTCCCAAAATATTCACTTCCGTCAGTATCGATTATAATCTGGTCCAATTGCTCAATCTGATCACCGACATTGATTTCCAGAGCGTTGGGCTGGAGCTTACAGGCATTGCGAATTGTTTTCATTGTCACATCCTCTTGCTTGTCTATCAATTGCCCCATCTGTTGCACCCGCCTCAGATGGCTGGTGTTCTATGAAGCAGATATCCGGCCGAAACATCTATTTCTACTATGGGGTTTATATCGTTTGCTTTTGGGTGATGCAAGGTAATTTATTGCTGTTTTGATCAGTCCGCCTCAAAGACAATCTCGCCATTGATGACGGTCATGGCAGAGGTGATGTCTTTTATCCGGTCTTTTGGAATTTTAAATATATCCTCACTTAATACGGTGAGATCCGCAAATTTACCCGGTTCAAGGGAACCCATGAGATCCTGCCGGTTGGAAAGGATGGCCGGCATCAGGGTGAAACTGTTGATACAGGCTTCCAGAGTCAGTTTCTGATCCGGGAACCATCCGTTTTCCGGGGTATTGTCATGGCGGGTCCGGTTGACGGCAGCGTGAATCCCAAGGAGTGGGTTGCAGGGCTCAATGGGGGAGTCTGATCCGAATACCGTGGGGATGCCGTGGTCCATAATGGTTTTCCATGCATAGGCCCGGCTGCACCGGTTCATGCCCAGGAGTTTTTCCGCAAGGGTCATGTCCGAGGGCAGAAAAATGGGCTGGACAGAGGCGAACACGCCTTCTGCAAGAAAAAGATCCAGGTCTTCCGGCCGGAAAATCTGGATATGTTCAATCCGGTCTTTTACGGCTCGTTTCTCTTTATGCCCGGATTTTATGATGGCAAAAAGGCAATTGGATACGGCCTTATCCCCGATGGCGTGAATGGCTGCGCCAAACCCTTTAGCGTGGGAAGCTTCCACGTTTTCGGCCAGTTCGTCCGCATCCAGAAAGGCAAGGCCAAAGGATGTATCGTTTTCATAGGGCTCCTGCATATAGGCGGTCCGGGCGCCGAGAGACCCGTCGGCAAAGAGCTTGATATGGCCGTACCAGAGATGATCCGAGCCCTGACCGGGGAATATTTTTCTTTCCACGACCCGATCCAGTTCTTTTATGGGGAAGGAATGAAATATTCTTAAGGATAAGGCATTCTCGTCTTCCAGGCCTTTCAGCACATCATGGTCTCTCAGGGTTTCATGGGAATGCACACAGGTGATGCCGTATTTCAGGACTTCGGTCTGGGCGGCCAGGGCCGCCTCCCGGAGCCGGGCCGGGGAGGGTTCGGGAATATGCGCCTCAATCAGGTGTGGGGCCTCTTTTATGATACCGGTGGGTTTTCCTGTTTTGGGGTCTTTTTCGATCCGGCCACCGGGCGGATGGGCGCTTATCTCATCAATGCCCGCAATTTTCAAGGCACAAGAATTCACCCAGATGCTGTGAAGACAGACCCGCGTCAAAAGGATGGGATTGTCCGGGGCAATATCGTCCAGATCATTGATATCCGGGGTTCTCATATCTTCCCACAGATTTTCATTCCAGCCGAATCCCTGGAGCCATTGCCCTTTTTCACAGGTTTTCAAGGCTTGTCTGATTTTTGTGCGGCAGTCATGAATGGACCGGGTATGGGTTAAGTCCACATATTTCAGGGTCTGACCCCGTTTGATGAGATGGCAATGACTGTCCGTAAGACCGGGAAGCACGCATCTTCCGCCAAGGTCCGTCACTTTTGCGTCCTTTGACATCCTTTCCCGGATGGCGGCATTGGAACCGACCGCCTTTATTCTGCCGTTTTCAGACAGCAGGGCTTCAGCCCATGGGTGATCCGTTCTATTGGTAAAAATTCTGCCGTTTATAAAACAATGCTGCATATCAGACTCCTTAGCCCCTTGTGAGTGTATCGCCCTTATCATCAATAAGCTCCAGCAATACGCCGTTCATTTTGTCCGGCCGGATAAAGGCGAATTCACAGTCCTTGAATTTCCGGGGGCCGCCGATAAACGGATAGTTCTGCTGTTTCAGTTCATCCATGGCGTTCCGGGTACTGTCCACATTAAAGCTCACGAGCATGATGCCTTCTCCCCGCTTTTCAATGAAGTTTGCCACTTCACCGTCCGGGGACAAAGATTCCATCAGTTCAAACCCAACCTCGCCCAGCCAATACCGGGCCACTTTAATTTTTTCAGATTCATCCACATATTCCACATCCGGCCTGGTCTTACCCAGAACAGGTTCCCAGATTTTTCGGGCAGATTCAAGGTTTTTAACCGCCACACAGATATGATCCATTTTATTGATTTTCATTTTTTCCCTCCGCACAATGTGCATCCTTTCATCAGGCAGGCCCTGCAGTTAAGGTGCATGCAGTCACAGCAGGTGAGGGAATAGGAACTCGTGCCGCAGGATTTGCATACCACCGGGTCCATGTGTTTGGTCACAGGATTGTATATCAGGGAAATGGCAGCTTTCTGCCGACCGGACATGAGTTCAGCAAACACTTTGACACAGGGCGTGATGATGGCCAGGGCTGCCACGGGTTGAAAGTCAATCCTGATGCTGTATTTATTCAACAAATCCTGCTTTTTGGTATTCAGTTCTGCCGGGATCAAGGCAATTTTTTCTTCACGTTCCAGGATCAGCCGTTCCGAAAGACCGGTCCTTGAAAGGCCAGCCTCCATTTCTCTTGTCAGGTCGTGATAATATTCCTCAAGGCTTCCCGCATCCCTCTTGAATCTTCGATTCATGCTCTCAACAAAATGAGATAGTTTTTCTTCGATTGCTTTTTTCCCGTTCTGGTTGATTTGGTCATAGATATTTTCAATTTCCTTCGGGGAACAGATCAAGACGCGTTCTGTCGGATATTCCTTCTGCACATGGGTCAGGGGCTCGATCATATCTGGGATCAGGGCGCCGGTATCGAGGTTGAAGCAGAAATCCATCAAGCCTTCTTTAAGCTCATCGCTTTGTGCCTGGTACAGGCTTGTGAGAATGAGATACCGGGTTCGGGCCACCCCTGTTCCGGTTATCCTGATCTTTGTTCTATTGCGGTCAAACGCCTCAGTGATCAGGCGGTCAAATCCTTGAGTTTTGATATACTCAAATTTGAGTTCAGCCTGGAGAAAGGTTGGTTTTGCGCCTGCGAGGGATGTGATCCGTTCAAGAAGGGGGCTCTGAAATTGCATGGGATAACGGTTTTTCATATCAGATTCTTTGGACCCTGCTTTTTCCGAAACCACGGTGATCAGTTCTTCTACCTCCAGGGATCGGGCTAAATCCGGTGGAACAAGGATGTCGGTAAAATCCATTCCTGATTCGAGAGCAGCCCCCCTGGACTTGAAAAACCGGCAGGCAAAATCCATCAGATCCACATTGTTTTTTTGGGTATCAGAGTTCATAGGTATCTCCAAAAAGCTTGCCGTCCAGTTCACGGGTTTTCTCATATCCGGCCTTGGCTCTTTTTAGTTTCATCCCCAGGCCAGCAAAGGAAGCATCCCTTTCCTCATTGGTTTTTGAATTCAACCAGATATCACAGACCATATCGCTGAATTCTTTTTCCCCGCTGATTCGGCCGAGAATCATGTCTATTTCCCCGATGACCATTTCAAACATATTGATTTTCCGGTCCAGGATATCCAGGATATAATCCTCAATGGAACCTGCGGCACAGAAATTATAGATTTGCACTTCTTTTTCCTGGCCGATCCGGTGAATACGGCCGATCCGCTGTTCGATTTTCATGGGGTTCCAGGGAAGGTCATAATTGACCATCTGTGAACAGAACTGCATGTTCCTGCCTTCGCCGCCGATTTCCGTTGTGACCAGCACCTTTGTATGGTTTTTGAATGCGTCAATGGCAGCATCTTTTTCCAGGTTGGTCAGGCTGCCATGGAATAGAGAAAATGATATATGGTTCCATTCGAGAAATTCGACCAGATGCTCGACCGTGCCCCTGTATTTGACAAACACAATAATTTTGTCACGGGTGGCCTGGATGAGCTTTAAGAGGGTCATGTTCTTGGGTGTGTCCAGGGTGGTGCGGCAAAGATTTTTCACGGCCCGGATTTCCTGTTCATGGTCAAAGATATAGTCCTGTTTTTCAAGCATGGCCGTGAGGGTATGCTCGACCGCTTTGGGGGAAGACCCGGCCTGGGCCAGAAGATTCTTGATGGCCATCCTTGCTTTTCCCTGTTTTTGTTCGTTCAGTGACAGGATCAGGGTTTGAAGTCTTTCATAAAATTGTGTTTCCGCCTTTGTGGGCTCGATGCGGATGGTCCGGGCAAATCTCGGCGGGATATGGATACCAGCCAGGGAACGGGTGTTACGGATCATGACCTGACTTAAGAGTCCTCTTAGAACTGACCTGTTTTGCGGGTCAGTGGGATCTCCCCGTTTCATGAATTTTTCTTTAAAGGCAGTAGCGGTTTCAAGCTGACCGGGTTTAAGAAGGGTGATCAGGTTGTAAAGCTCCATGAGATTGTTTTCCACGGGGGTGGCCGTTAAAAGCAGGATAAATCGTTTCTTCAGCACATTGACAAGCTTCCAGTTCTGGGTGGTTCTGTTTTTCAGATGATGGGCCTCATCCACAATAATGATGTCGTATTCCCTTGCCGTGATATACTCCATGTTTTTTGCCGACTTGGCCTGATTGATGGATGAGATGACAAAGGGCTGGTTCCAGAAAGCTTCTTCCCCGGATCTGAATTTTGGATCATCCGTGGACGGAACATCCAGATTGAATTTGGATATCATCTCTTCCTTCCACTGGGAGACAAGGGGGGAAGGGGTCAGGATCAGCCCGGTTTTGACCATACCCCTTTTGATATACTCAGAGAGGATGATCAATGCCTCAATGGTCTTTCCAAGTCCGACTTCGTCTGACAAAAGAGCCCTTCCCCGGTATTGCTTCAATACTTTTTTAGCGGTTTCTTCCTGGTACCAGAAAGATTGGATCAGGGTCAAAGAAGAAAGACAGATCAGGTTTTCAAAGGATTCGGTAAAGCGGATATCATGGCTTGCCAGCAAAAGTTCATATTGCTCCGTTCCTGCGGGTTCAGGAGTGGAAAGAACCTTGAAAAAAGATGGTTTGTCCGTGTGAAACGTAAGCGGAATTCTGGGTATTTCCGGAACCGGTCTGATGACAGGAGGTGTCAAAGACGGCTGTTTGGGTTTACTGACGACTTCAGGTTTAAGTGTTTTTGGAAGAATGTCTTTTTTGCCAACCGGATTCTGGTCAGAGGGAATCGTTTCTTTTGGAATCTTTTTTTTGCGATGCTCATAAGCCATCATCCGTTCAGAATAGTCTTTAATTTCTTTTATCCTGGCCAGGGTTTTTCTTTTGTTTTTGATGTCAAGCGTAGGGAAATTCTGCAATACCTGTTTTGCCCGCATCAGGCATTCTTCATATTTGCTGTGACTGAGCAGCAGAATGACCCTGTCGATCTGAATGTCATCGGTCAATTGGCCGATTTTTTCCAGGCGTTCTATGGCATCCAGCTCCATGGCAAGATTGCTGGTCCGGCTGCCGATATATCCCAGTAAATGAATGACATCCGCTTCATTGGGAAGGGCTTTCAATGCCTTTTGCATGGCCTTGACGGCTTTGTCGGTATTGCCGGCATCAAAAAAATAATGGGCCTCGTCATAATAGTCCCATCCCTTTTCCTTTTCAATCTGTTTTGTTCGTTCAGCTTTGACCTGTTTTTGTTTGGCTTTGCGTTTTTGTTTTTTTCTGTCGGTTCCGGATGCTGCCAAATCCTATCTCCTTTTATCAGGGGGCATATACCATAAAACGAGTTGAAATAAACCTTGCCCGAAAAAACTCCTGTGCTATAGTAAGCCTTTATTATTTCAGGAAAAGGATGGATAGAATAATATGTGCTTAGCAGTTCCGTCAAGAATTATCGAAATCAATGACCATGTGGCAAAGGTGGATGTGGACGGGGTGGTCCGGGAAGCGAGCCTCATGCTTCTGGAAGATGTGAAACTGGGGGACTACGTCATTGTTCACGCCGGGTTTGCCATCTCAAAGGTGGATGAGGAAGCAGCCCTTCAAACTCTCGAAGACATGCGAACTATCCTGGCCGCCGATGCCCTGAATATCAACAGCCCGAACCGGCATCCGTAAGCATTCATGGTCGATCCCATCATTGCAAAACGGCTGGAAATCAGCGGTGTGGTTCAAGGCGTGGGGTTCCGGCCGTTTTTAGTTTCCCTTGCAAAACAACATGGTCTCAAGGGAGAAGTATCCAACACTTCCGACGGTGTGGTGGTCCTGGTCGAGGGTACGGATGATGCGATAGGGCGTTTCTCCGCCGATATTCATAACAAAAGCCCTTTGCTGGCGTCTGTCACAAAGATCAAAACCGTTGATATCGAGCCAGGTCATTTTTCTTCATTTCAGATTGTTAAAAGCAGGGTAGCGGGTCCCCGAACCACGCTGATCTCTCCGGATGTGACAGTCTGTGACGACTGTCTTCTGGAAATGAAGAACCCCTCAGACCGACGGTTTGAATATCCTTTTATCAACTGCACCAATTGCGGCCCACGATTCACCATTATTGAAGATATTCCCTACGACCGGCCAAAGACCTCCATGAAGGGGTTTCAGATGTGCCCGGCCTGCCGGGCGGAATATGATGATCCCATGAACCGCAGGTTTCATGCCCAGCCCAATGCCTGCCCGGTCTGCGGCCCGGAAGTGTTTTTAACGGACAACAAGGGAAAACGGATCAGCATGGGTTCAGAAGATGCCATAGCCCTTGCGGCCCGGCATTTAAGCGAGGGCAGGATTGTGGCTGTCAAAGGCCTTGGCGGGTTTCATCTGGCCTGTGATGCTTCACATCAGGATGCGGTGAAAACCCTGCGGCAGAGAAAGAACCGCCCCCATAAACCCTTTGCCCTCATGGCAGCTTCAACCTCAGCCCTTTTTGACCATGTCCATGTCAGTGAAGCGGAAAAAAACCTTTTGAATTCCTATCACCGGCCCATTGTCCTGTTAAAGAAAAAAGAGGCCGGACAGCATAGGACAGGGAGTCTTGCAAGGGAAACGGCCCCGTTTAACGGATGTCTTGGGATCATGCTCCCGTATACGCCGCTGCATTATCTCTTGCTTGAAAAAGGTCCTTCCGTGCTGGTCATGACCAGCGGAAACCGTTCCGGTGAGCCGCTTTCCATTGATAATGCGGATGCCTTGCAGACTTTTTCCCATATTGCGGATTATTTTTTGCTGCATAACCGGGATATCTATTTTCGGGCCGATGATTCCATTGCCCGGGTCCAGGCCGGGAAAACGAGATTTATGCGGCGCTCAAGGGGATATGCCCCGTTGCCCATGGTTATGGATCAGAAGTTGCCAAAGATACTTGCCTGTGGCGCAGGACTTAAAAATACCATCTGCCTTACCCGCGGGAATGAGGTTTTTTTGAGCCAGCACATTGGCGATCTCTTTAATGTGAAAACCTATGAATTTTTTAAAGCCGCTATCGATCATTTAAAAAAGGTCATGGACATTGAACCCGAACTCATTGCCCATGATCTTCATCCAGGCTATATGAGCACAGCTTATGCCATGGAAGCAAAAGGGATCAAAAAAATCGGGGTTCAGCATCACCATGCCCATGCCGTGGCCTGCATGGCGGAAAACGATATTGATGAGAAAGTGCTGGCCATCACCCTGGACGGCACCGGATACGGAACCGACGGCCATATCTGGGGCGGGGAAATTTTTTTATGCACACGGCAAAAATTTCAAAGAAAGGCCCACCTTTTCTATATCCGCATGCCAGGTGGGGATGCGGCGGTTCTGGAGCCCTGGCGAATGGCGGCGTCGGTTCTGTATGAAGCCTTTGGAAAGGATTTTTTGAACCTCGATATCCCGTACATCAAAGAAATGGATAAGAAAAAGCTTTCCTTTATTTTTCAGATGATGGAAAAAAATCTGAACTGCCCCCTGACCTCCAGTTGTGGTCGGCTTTTTGATGCGGTGGCGTCTCTTTTGTGCATCCGTCATGAGATTTCTCATGAAAGCCAGGCTGCCATGGAGCTTGAGGCTGTGGCCGATGAAATTTTGTCTTGGGAAAGCTATGATTTCCGGTTGACGGGGGACCCTATTCAAATTGACCTTTTGCCTTCCATCCGGCAGATAGTAGCCGATCTTCAGGCAGGGATTTCCCTGGCGGCCATCAGCTCAAAATTTCATCATACACTGGTTTCAGCCTTTGTATCGGCTGCAAAAACAGTGAGCAGGGAAACAGGGGTAAACAAAATCGTTCTTTCAGGCGGGGTGTTTAATAATGATATGATACTAAACCGGATGATCACCGGTCTTGAAAAATATCAGTTTACCGTATATACCCATACTCAGGTCCCTACCGGAGACGGGGGAATTTGTCTTGGGCAGGCCGTGGTTGCGGCAGCTTTGGAAGGATATTGAATTATGGCAATGAAATATATTGAAGAATACAGGGATGCAGATCTTGCAAGGGATCTTACAAAAAGAATCCATAGGGTCAGCAAAAAGAAATTAAGGCTTATGGAGGTGTGTGGCACCCATACCATGTCCATTTTCCGACACGGGATCAGAAGTGTTCTGCCGGACACCATCACCCTTTTGTCGGGTCCGGGGTGCCCGGTGTGTGTCACGGCCCAGAAGGATATTGATGCCTTTGTCGAGTTTGCAAAATTAAAGGATGTCATTGTCACCACATTCGGAGATCTCATCAAAGTGCCCGGATCAACGTCCAGCCTGGGAAAGGAAAAAGCCGAAGGTGCGGATGTAAGGATTGTCTATTCGATTTTTGATGCCGTTCATATTGCAAGAGAGAACCAGGACAAAGAGGTCGTGTTCTGCGGGGTCGGATTTGAAACCACCATACCGACAATCGCTGCCGGTGTCCTGATGGGAATCGAGGGGAATCTTAAAAATTTTTCCGTTTATTCTGCCAATAAACTCACACCTCCGGCCCTGGCCGCTCTCATGGAAACAAAAGGGGTTGAAATTGACGGGTTCATTCTGCCGGGCCATGTGTCCGTCATTACAGGAACCCATGCCTACTGCGGCACCTTTGAAAAATACGATATCCCGTCCGTGGTTTCCGGGTTTGAACCCATTGACATATTAAAGGCTATCCTGATTTTGATCGAGCAGAATGAAGAAGGTCGTCCTGCCCTTGTCAATGCCTATGAAAGGGCTGTGAGTGATGAGGGCAATGTCAAGGCAAAGGCGATCATGAATCAGGTGTTTGAACTCTGCCATGCCACCTGGCGGGGAATAGGTGAAATCCCGTTCAGCGGCATGGGGTTGAAAAAAGAATACCAAGCCTTTGACGCTGCCCTGAAATTCAATATGAATCTTCCGGATGTGCTGGAACCCAAAGGCTGCGAGTGTGGAAAAATTCTCATGGGATTGAAAACGCCGGAGCAATGCGGCCTTTACAAAAAAAAATGCACACCCATGACACCCATCGGTCCCTGCATGGTGTCCAGCGAAGGGTCTTGTGCCGCATTTTACAAATACTCTTAAAAAGATGAACCGAGAAAAACCATGACTGAAGAAAAAGTATTGTTGGACCACGGCTCAGGCGGAAAGGTATCCCATTCCATGTTTTCCGAACTTATTCTCCCACTTTTTGAAGGCCCTGAACTTTCAAAACAGGATGATGGCGCAACCTTGGAAATGGGGGAGATGCGACTTGCTTTTTCAACGGATTCCTATGTGGTGGACCCTGTCTTTTTTCCGGGCGGGAATATCGGTGATCTTGCCGTGAACGGCACCATCAATGATATTGCCATGTGCGGCGCTGTTCCGAAATTCATCAGTGTGGGCCTGATCCTTGAAGAAGGTTTTCCCATTAAGGATTTAAAAATTATCCTTGAAAGCATGGCGGGTGCTGCCAGAAAAGCCGGGGTCAGGATTGTCACGGGTGATACCAAGGTTGTGCCAAAGGGGAAGGCAGATAAGATTTTTATCAATACCTCGGGCATCGGGGTGATCCCTCTGCATGTCAATGTATCGGGCGCCAATGCAAAGCCCGGCGATGTGGTCATTATCAGTGGCACTTTGGCCGATCATGGAATTACAGTCTTAAGCACCCGGGAGGGATTGAAATTTGATTCCGATATCAAAACAGATTCCGCACCATTGAATGGTATGGTTCATTCCATTCTGAATTCTGGATGTGACGTCCATGTGCTGCGTGACCCCACACGGGGAGGGCTTGGCACCACCTTAAATGAAATCGCCGTTCAATCCGGGGTGGAAATTGTCATTGATGAGGCGGCCCTGCCCATCCGGGGACCGGTAAAAGGGACCTGCGAGCTTCTCGGTTTTGATCCCCTCTATATTGCCAACGAAGGGAAACTGGTGGCCTTTGTTCCGGAAAAGGATGCCACGGCTGTGCTGGAAATTATTCAAAAAAATGAATACGGCAAAGATGCGGCCATCATCGGCCGGGTGAGTGAAAAAACTTCCGGCAAGGTTTTTCTGAAAACCTTTATCGGCGGCACAAGACTTGTGGATATGCTGACCGGAGACCAATTGCCAAGGATTTGTTAAAGAAATTGGGCTATAAAAAACTGCTGAATAGTTACAGAAGTGCTTCAATATGTTTTCTTGCCGTTTTCATAAAATCGGGAAAGGCTTTGGCAAGAGTCGGGGTCAATTCAGTGCCCCAGTTAATTTTTTCAGGCTCAATACCCACGATTTTCAGGGTGGGTCTGTGGCCCCTCATTTCAGCCATGTTAAGGGAGTCCAGAAGATCCACATCATGAAGGGAGAGGACCTGTTTCTTATTCTGCACCAGGTCTTCTTCATCCAGGCTGTAGATAGTTCCGGGAGGATGCCCGGCCCTGACCACATCCAGGACCAGTAATTTTTCATATTGTTCAAATAGATAAAAAATGTCCTGGGTAAAGGTACCGCCGTCAATAAAATCAACCAGGGTTTCATCAAAATTTTCTTTTTCTTTCCAGAATTCATAAATGGCATGAACCCCGATCCCTTCGTCCATCATGATGATATTGCCCACACCCAGTACTAAAAGTTTTTTCATTTAAATCAGGTATCCTGTTTTGTCGCAGTTGTCAGTTCAGCAGATAGCAGAAAAAAAGGCTGAATCAAGAAAAAGAGGAGATGAAACCTTCATCCCCTCTTTGTTATACAAAAGTTCAGATCAGATTATAATGGAAGTTCCACTTTAATTTCTCTGTTGTTGTCTACGTCCAGCACGTGGACGGCGCAACCCAGTCAGGGGTCAAAGGAGCGTATGAGCCGCCCCACATTCACCGGGTTTGCAGGATCGGGAACCGGAACGCCGATGAGGGCTTTTTCCATGGGTCCCTTCTGGCCCATGTCATCCATGGGGTTAGCGTTCCAGATGGTTGCCGATGTGACCTGATAATTGGCAATGACTTTATTCTTAATATTGACATAATGAAGCAGCGCACCGCGCGGGGCTTCCGTAAGTCCAAGACCTTCTGCCGAATCCGGAATCGGAGCCGGAACAAAAGTGTCTTTGCCAGCTTGAACCTGTGTGAGCCACTGTTCGACCGCATTGGCGACAATAACGGTCTCTTCTGCTCTGGCAACATGTCTTCCAAGAATGGAGAAGGCTGCGTCGCCGATATCCCGCATCTTCTTAACACCCAGTTTTTCCTGGCCGATTTTTGAAAGTTCGGGATTGGTGACCCACATTCTGGCAAGGGGGCCTGCTTCATGGGGTTTACCGTTATACCGGGGAGATTTGATAAAGCTGTAGGCACCAGCTTTATCCGCGTTGGGTACAGTTTTTCCGACAGTGGGGTTCAGGCCTGTTGTGGCATCATCAAAGAAAGAATATTTGACATATTCTTTAATCAGGGCCGGGTCAACCGGGTAATCTTTGCCTTCGGTAAATACCCCTCTCTTTAAAAGGGTATTGCCTTTGTCATCCATGGGGAAAACACCCCATGCAACACAGTTTTTGTATCCGCCGCCGGTTTTGAGAAGGTCGCCATAGGGACCTGCCAGGAGATAAACCAGGGGAACATATTTTTCAAGGATGAATTTTTTGACTTTCTGGAAGCGTTCTGCATAGGCAACCAGTTTTTCCTTGGT
>JAIFMF010000116.1 GCA_020048635.1 Desulfobacula sp.
CCATTGATGAACCCAGCTCCGGAAAAATTCTGATCAATGGTGATGATGTTGCAAAAATGTCCGACAATCAGAAATCGGAATACAGAAACAACCGGATTGGTTTTATTTTCCAGAACTTCAACCTGATACCGGTTCTGAATGCGGTTGAGAATGTCATGCTGCCCTTGCAGATCAGAAATGAAAAAACCCGGCCTGCCAAAGAAAAAGCCATGGAACGGCTAAAACAGGTGGGGCTTGAACACCTTGCCTTGAACCGGCCGGATATGATGTCCGGGGGACAGCGGCAGCGGGTGGCCATTGCAAGGGCCCTTGTCACGGACCCTGAAGTGGTCATTGCAGATGAACCCACGGCAAATCTCGATCTTGCCACCTCCATTGGTATCATGGAAATCATGCAGAAACTGAACCGATCAGAAGGCGCTACCTTTTTATTTTCCACCCATGACCAGAGGCTTCTGGACCGTATGAACCGGCTTGTCAGGCTTGAAGACGGGCGTATCGCCGATATGCCCAATAATTAAAGGAGAAAGACAATGAATCAATTCACACACTGGATAAAACTGGCTTTCAGAAATATTTTAAAAAGCAGACGAAGAACCTTTGTCACCCTTATTGCTGTAGGATTCGGATTTGCCTCCATCTCCCTTTTCCAGGGGTATATCCACAGCATTTATGAAGGTCTCAGAGCATCGGCCATTCATGGCTCCGGCATCGGTCACCTGACCCTTTACGCAAAAGGATGGGAAGCCCACGGCAAATCCGACCCGGAAGCCTATATGATCACTGGTGAAGATATGGAAAAAATCACCCGCCTGGCCCTTGAAAACAAGCATGTCACATTGGTTAGCCCGAGACTTTCCATATCCGGTCTGGTGTCCAACGGGAAAACCTCCACCATCTTTATCGCATCAGGAGTGGTGCCGGAACACGAAAAAAAAATAAAAGGCGATTTTTATCATTTTCAGACCGTCGATGGAAAGCCGTTAAATTCAGAGGATGAAACATCCGTTGAAATGGCCAGCGGCCTTGCCGGCCAGCTTGAGCTATCCGCCGGACAGGACGGCGTGGTCATGGGCGCAACCCTGAGCGGCCAGATGAATGCCATGGATATCCATATCAACGGTACCTATAATACAGGGGTTGCCGATACCAACGACAAATTCATCAAAGTTCCCTTTTCCTTTGCCCAGTCCTTTTATGATACTCAAAAAGCCGACAGCATTGTTCTTCTTCTGGATCACTGGCAGAACACCGATCTTGTCAAGGCAGAATTAGCCAATACACTTTCTTCCAATAATGTGGCAGTGGAATTTAAAACCTGGAAAGAATTGTCCGTGTTCTATAAAAGTGTTCGGAACATGATGGATATGATTTTTCTGTTTATTTTTACCATTGTCTTTATTATTGTGATCATGAGTACCACCAATACCATGGGCATGGCTGTGATTGAGCGGACAAGGGAAATCGGAACGCTCCGGGCCCTTGGATTAAAAAGAAGGGGTATCAGTTTTCTTTTTGCCGCAGAAGGCGGGCTTCTGGGTCTTGGCGGATGCCTGTTCGGGCTTTGTATCCACTCGCTTGTCTGGATCATCATTCACTATACACGGCCTTCTTATATCCCGCCCGGTAATTCATCGCCAGTCCCGTTGATGGTGGATTTTCTGCCGCAAAGTCTTGGTGTTTTGATCATTTTCATGACCGGTCTTGCTCTTTTAAGCGCTATTCTTCCGGCAAGACGGGCAGCAAAACAGAATGTTGTTCAATCCCTGACCCATGTATAAAAAGGAGTCTTTAAATGAAACATCTTAAACGCGTTATATTGATCCTGTTGATTCTTTTTCCGGCCATGGCAGCGATGGCCGAAGGTCCCATGGATCTTGAAAAAGCCACGGCCCTGCTGAAAGAATCCGATCTATCCCGTGGAAACAGTTCCGGTCTTGAATGGGACATTGATATTGAGAGCCAATCCGAAGGAGAGAAAGAGGCAAACAGCCTGACCGTACTCGTAAAAGAAACCAATTGTCTGGCCGTGTATCAATCTCCTTCTAATATAAAAGGAAGAAAGATTCTTATGAAAGACCGGAATATGTGGTTCATCAAACCCGGTCTTTCCAAACCGGTTCCGATTTCTCCCCGGCAGAAACTTCTGGGCGGTGCATCCAACGGGGATATTGCCTCCACCAATTATGCCGGGGACTATACCATTGAAAATTTTTCAGAAGACGTCTTGAACAATGAGCCCTGCGTTCTGTATGATTTAAAGGCAAACACTAAAAACGTGACCTATGACCAGATCCGGTACTGGGTATCCAAAAAGACAAAAACAGGGCTCAAGGCTGAGTTTTTCACCCTGTCCGGGAAAATGTTCAAAACCGCCTTGTTTGAATATGACCACAAGATTTCTCTGAATGGTCAGGAGCGGCCCTTTGTGTCCAAAATGACCATTGCCGGTGCAGTGTTAGAAACCGAAAAAACCATCATGGTCTACAGCAATATCAGGATCAAAGACATCAGTGCCTCAGCCTTTAACCTGGAACTTCTGGTGAAATAAAAGGGGATGGACATCATGATATCCAACATAAGAATTCCGGCTCTTGTCTTTGTTATGCTGGCCCTCTTTTTTCTCATGGCGCTTCCTCCGGCATTCGGCATGGAGGGACTGACCCTTGATGTCAAGGCTACGGCTCTTGTTGGGATCAACGGTCTCGCAGGCGACTCGGATCAGAACCCTGGTAACAGGCTGGCCCTAATTTCCGATAAGGAATCCGTTCTGACTTTAAAACCGGATTTGTCGCTGGTCTATGAGGATTGGCACTTTTCTGCAAAGCCACGACTCGAGCTGTCCCTGAAAAATTATGATATCAACGGCGTGTCCGACGATGTTTATGATAGAAATGCCGATATCCCGGAATTTATGATACGTCGAAAATTGACGGAAAGCCTGTTTGTCTCCTATGGCTGGGAAAATCTGCAATGGGGACCCAGTTTTTTGTATTCCCCTTCCAATCCTTTTTTTAATGATAACGGCAAAAAGAGTCTGGTCCAGGATCTCGACGGAAAAGGCATGTTAAAACTGGTGATGGTTCATGATTTTGCCTGGTCCACATCGCTGATTTATAACACGGACAAGGGCGCTTTTAATGAATCGGATTTCGAAAAAATCCTGGCCCTGAAGATCGACTATTCAGGAGATAACGGGTATGCCGCCTTGATCCTGTCCACTACAGACCATGGGAAACCAAAGCTGGGGGCTTTTGCCGGCACCACCCTCACGGACGCCCTCATCATCTACGGGGAAGGGAGTCTTCAAAAAGGAACAAAGGCCTTGTATTCGTCTGCCGTCCCAGGGCCCCTGGCCTGGGATAGGACACCCCTGAAAAATAATGACGACCTTTCTGCCACCTTCCTTCTCGGGGCAACCTATACCCTGGAATCCGGAGACAGCCTCTGTCTTGAATACCTTTATTACGGGCAGGGATATGATTCTGACGAGAGTTCGGATTTCAATAGCCTTAACCATATGGCAAAGGATTTTCTTCGGCAGCATTATCTCATGCTGCAATACCTGAATGACGACATTATCAGCGGCATCGATCTTATATCAAGGGTTACGCTTTGCCTTGATGACGGGTCCTCCCGGCTTTATTCGTCTTTGTCCCATGAGCTTACCGACCATATGGAAATCAAACTG
The DNA here is from genome assembly GCA_020048635.1 of Desulfobacula sp. Classification (GTDB taxonomy): domain Bacteria; phylum Desulfobacterota; class Desulfobacteria; order Desulfobacterales; family Desulfobacteraceae; genus Desulfobacula. The sequence goes on from JAIFMF010000116.1 coordinate 3,692, forward strand.
GCAGGCATGCTCAACACCGGCGGGGCCGATGCCTCCTTTGGAACCTATCTCGATTACCAGGTCCAGATGGCCCTTGAATATACATATTGATTGAAAGATAATCCAAACCATGACAGGATATAGTCGATAAGAAAAAATTAAGATTTACGGAACAGTCAATGAGCATCTATGAATACAGAAAATTTACGGTCTGGTATGTTTTAAAGGACGTCCTCTTTATTTCCCTTTGCAGCACTATTATTGCTGTCGTTTTCATGCTGGTGACCTCTGCCGATATATCGCTGAAATCCTATTTTGAATATTTTCTCATTGCCCAGTGTATGGGACTTTCCATTGGTCTTCCCTGCACTTTTGCCTTTCATTTTTTCAAGCCTGCCAAACCCTCTTCTCAGCTTATTCTGGTAACCCTGTGCGTTATTTTCGGCTCTCTTCTCGGTAGTTTTCTCGCAAGTCGGCTGGTACACCATAAGTTTGCAGGCTTTGAAGGTCAGATTCATCCGCAGATGATCTTTGTGGCCATCATCCTCGGCTTCATCATCTCCTTTGGATTTGTCGTTTATGAAAAATACATTACTTTCAAGCTGTCAGCCAATGAAGAAAAGCTTAAACGCATATCCCTTGAAAAAGAAAAACTCAATGCCGACTTAAAACTTCTTCAGGCACAGGTGGAACCCCATTTCCTCTTTAATACCCTTTCCAATATTTTGAGCCTTCTTGACCATGATGCCATGACAGGCAAAAACATGCTGGAGAATCTCACCCAATACCTTCGCACCTCCCTGATCCAGTCGAGAAAACCTGCCAACCGCCTGGCCGATGAAATCGATATGATCCGGGCATATCTGGATATATATAAAATCCGGATGGGAAAGCGGCTTGCCTATGAAATCAATATCCCGGAAAATGTCCTGAACATTGAAATCCCCCCCATGATCCTTCAGCCTTTGGTGGAAAACGCCATCAAACACGGGCTTGAGCCGAAAATCGAAGGCGGAAAAATTTCCATCAAGGCCTGCCGGAAAGAAGATATACTGATCCTGGAAATTGCCGATACCGGCATGGGAATAAAGGAAAAATCGGGCACCGGAGTCGGCACGGGAAATATCCAGAAGCGCCTTGCCTCCCTTTTCGGGGACAGGGCAAGCCTGAATTTTGAAGACATGACCCCGGCAGGTCTTAAAGCCATTGTGGAGATCCCCTGTGAAAGAGATCACAGCCATCATCGCGGATGATGAAGCAGAACTCAGAAGACATCTGATTCGGTTGTTAAACCGGCTTTGGCCGGAGCTCATGATTGCCGGGGAATCTGAAAACGGCCCTGAAACCCTCGCGCTTTTTGATTCCCTGTCCCCGGATATTGTGTTTCTGGATATCAATATGCCGGGGCTTTCCGGCCTTGAGGTGGCAAAACAGATCTCCGGCCGCTGCACCCTTGTATTTATCACAGCCTATGATCAATATGCTGTTGAAGCCTTTGAAAGCGAAGCCCTGGATTATATTCTGAAACCCGTCCGGGAAGACAGGCTTGCCGCAAGTCTTGAACGGTGCAAAAGAAAATTTACAGAACCGATACCGGAAGCTCAGGATTTAGGCCCTTTGCTGAAGCTTCTTGAAAAAAAATTCGTCAAAGAAAGAACTTCGCCTTTTCTCCAGTGGATTCGCGCCCAGCACGGGGATAGCATCCGCCTGATTCCGGTGGAAGATGTTCTTGTCTTCAAAGCCGAAGACAAATATACCCTTGTAATCACGGCGAAAAATGAATCTTTGATCCGAAAAACCATCAAGGAACTGGAAGATGAGCTGGACCCGGATAAATTCTGGAAAATTCACCGGGGCACCATTGTCAATGTCTCATCGATCTTAAACATCAGCAGATCCATGACCGGCCGCTATGTCATCCGCCTTGACGGCTATGAAGAACCCCTTCTCGTTTCCAGATCCTTTTCCCACCTGTTTAAACAAATGTGATTTTTCAGTTCAAAAAGATTCAAGGCATTGCAGATAATTTTTCCATGAGGACGGTGACGCCTTTGTTGAGCTTTCTTTTTTGTTCTTCCATATGTTCCGGCTTTCCAAAGCGCCACTGGTTGTGCTGTTTCAAAACAAGAAAAAGAGAGTCGGTCATCGCTTTATCGTCCAGATGGTGGAAAATCCTTTTCAGCCATGAGGCATAGGTCTCATGCGGATAGCGCGGGAAACCTTTTTCGATCAGGATTTCTTCGATGCGGTAAAAGCCGGTTGGTTTTTCTTTTCTATTTTTCCCTTTTGCAGGTCGGTCCTGATCTCCTATCCTTTTGATCTGACCCGCCTTTTTAAGCCTTAAAACCAATATGAGGCCCAGAGGAAGGGTAAGCCAGAGCCCGTATGTCTCCATGAGTTTTGCCCCGGTTTCATGGCGGAGCTGGGACAGTTTAAACCCGAAAAAAGAAAGAATATCTTCCAGGAGCGAGGTTGGAATTTTTTCCGAATCAAGATTCAGGGATGAAGACGGCGTGGTATCAAAATTACGCCATTGCCCATTCACAAATACCTTGGTCCAGGCATGGGCATCCCTCAGCCGGACAACCAGCCGACCCTCCAGAGGTGAATATTCATGGGCGATAAATCCTGTGGCATACCGGGCCGGTATCCCGGCCTGCCGGAGAAGAAGCACGGTTGCCGTGGCAAAAAATTCGCAATGCCCGGCCTTTGTGTTAACCAAAAAATTCTCTAAAGGCGTCTGGCTTTTGCCCTTGCCCTTGAGATCCAGGGAATAGGTAAATTCAGATGAAAAAAAAGTATGGATGGTTTTTAAAATTTCTTCTTCAGATTTGTTTTCAAGCCCGAGTTTTTGGGCTGTGGCCTCAAGGAAGGATCTTTCTTTTATCGGAATAAAAATGTCTTCCGGCTCGGGAAGGGCGTCATAAAAGGATGATCCGGTATGGGAGACAACTGCCTTGATGAGCGAAGGACCGTCTTCGATCCGGATGACCTGCAAGGCATTTTTCTCGCATCCGCCTGCTTTCATTTCAGAAATATCGATGACACCGGGCGGAAGGCTCAACACTGCCTTTCCTTTTTGAAGTCGAAAATACAGGGTCATTTTTTGGGAATTGTTCTTCGGAGGATTCACCTGCCAGAACGTGCCGTTCTGTTTTCCTTCGATCCTTTCAAATCCGTATTTTGCAAACCAGTTTGAAGATGCAAACCGGTTATACGTTGCGTTGTGAAGCAGATAGGGTTTCCCCGGCACATAATCGTCAAAGGATACCCGAAGCACAATTTCATCTGAAAATTTCAGATCCCCGATTTCGCCAAGGGCTGTGTATGTTTTAAAGGGATCGATCATGTGGTAACGGCCATAATAGGACATGATCCGGTTGCTGATGCTCCTGCCGATTTTGCGGACAGTCGCCTGTCCTTCATACCCCAGGAGGATCACGATGAGCATGCATAAACTCCACCCCACCAGAGGTACCCGTCTTGAACGAATCTGCCAGAGTCCCCAGACAAAAAATACCGCAACACTGAAAAAATACACATATCCCTTTGTGTTTGCAAAGGCCGACGACAGGATGCAGAAAAATGCGTAAATATAGGACACATCAATTTCTTTGGTTTCATAGAACCGCATCTCCACCTTTTTTCTGGCGACAAGAAAAAAGGATTTGATATCCATTCTGCCTTTTACCGAGAATTCCTGGGCCGCAATAATGGGGAAAAAAATCAGGGGCAGCCATTTTAAAAGGATGAGATTGGCTTTTTCCTTCTCCATGGTCAGGGCCACGACTATGGTTCCGGCCAGAAGCACCGTACTGATGTCCACAAATTTGTTAAAATCGGAGGGTTGCAGCTCAAACCGGGTTTTTACCCTGCGGGCCGATTCAAGGATAAGGGCAAGAACGAGGGCAATCCATAAAAGTTCGACCTGCCAGCCCCAGAAAAGGAGAACCATGCCTAAGAAAAACCGTGGTGTTTTCATGCGGTTGAAATCTCCTCCAGGATTTTTCCGATCTGAACCACCCGAATCTTTTGATCAGAGTTCCGGGTTTTCGCGACTATATTTTCCTTGTTTGATGCATCTGCTGCAAGGACAATGATAAAGGCCGGCACAAGGGCCTCTTTGATCATCCGGGAGATTTCTTCATGCTCTTTTTCCCAGCCGGAAAAGATGCAGATGGCGCCGGATATTTTCTTAAGACCGGATTCAAGAGCGGCCTTCAGTTCCAGGATGGTTTTATCCTGACAGGGTTCCACACATGAAAGGATTTCGAGCATTTTTTCAGAACCGCCCAGTCCTCTGCCTGATGAAAAAGAATAAATTTTATGACCGGCAAACATCAGATCCAGGATGGCGTCACGGGGCTCTATGGCGGCAACATAGGATGCGGCAATACTCACGGCTTCTTCAAAGACGGCTTCTTTTTCCGGGGAACCAAAGGTGTCCAGGATCAAGGCATATCGAACAAAAAATTCATCCTCAAATTCCTTTATCACGAGTTCGCCGGTTCTGGCAAAGGTTCGCCAGTGAATATTGCGCATGGGATCACCGGGACGATAATAGCGCAGGCTCATGAATTCATCTGAATTTCCAATGGAGGACGCAAGATTGACCCCACCCGGTTGGTATTGGCGTTTTGACTGTAAATCCGGCGGTTCAAGAGTATATCGCTTTGGCAGCACCAGAAGTTTTTCTGTCTTTTTGATATGAAAAAGTCGCATGAAAAGCCCCAGGGTATCGGGCCGGGCAAAGGTTACTCCTGTAAAATGGAGATATCCCCGGTAATTGGGAATAAAATCCGATGTCACCCGGATGGTTTCCCCAGGCAACAGATCCGGCAGTTTGATGGGCTTAAGGCTTGCTTTCCCGGCTTTCAGAATCAGCCAGGCCCACCTATAATACAGGATTTTCCTGTCCCAGGCATTTCTGATGTGCTCATAGGGTTCTTTTCTTGTCAAAAGGGTTTTTAAATCCGGTCTTGGATCAGCCATGTCCTCATAAAGGAGGATCCCTTTCTGGGGTTTCAGGGTAAGATTGGTGATTTCAACGGAATATGAAACCTTCTCCCCCACGGTTGCATATTCAGGAAGGAAATGCTTCACCCTCACCTTAAGCCGAAAGGGGTTGAGGCTTAGACCCGCAGAAACACAGAGGACGGAAAAACTGATGGTCATCATCTGGTACAGGGTGGTTTTAAACATATTCAGCCCGAAGATAAACGTCAGGGTAAAAATGACCATCATCAGGACTCCAGCCGGTGTAATATGCCGTTTCAGTTGAAACGAAACGGAATGGAAAAAAAAATAAGACCGGTGTAAAAACCTTGCCTTTGTCATGATTCACAACCCATTATTATACAGGAACAGGGATGGATTTTAAAATTTCTTCCACAAGCGTCCGGGATGACACGCCGGAAAATTTCAGCCTTGGGTCTAAAATAAGCCTGTGGGCAATGACATGGACCGCAATCTGTTGGATATGATCCGGGCCGACAAACTCCATTTTATCAAAAAGCGCCAGGGCCTGCGCCGTCTTCATCAGAGCAATGGAAGCCCTGGGGCTTGCGCCGAGAAGGACTCCCGGTTTTTCCCGTGTTGCCGTCACAAGGGCGACGATATAGTCTTTTAATTCCTTTGAGATAAAAACTTCCCCGGCCAATCGGCGAAGTTTCAGGCCTTCCTCCAGGGTCATGCAAGGCAGAACCGAGTGAATGGGATGGGTTTGGCTCTGTTCGGAAAGAACCAGGGCCTCGGTTTCCTTTGTTATATAACCGAGTTCAAGCTGCATGGCAAACCGGTCCATCTGGGATTCGGGCAGAGGATAGGTCCCCCTTGATTCAATGGGGTTTTGGGTGGCGATGACAAAAAAGAGGTCTTCGAGGTTCATCAGGTTGCCGTCAATACTCACCTGTCCCTCTGCCATGGCTTCCAGAAGAGCAGACTGGGTTCTGGGCGAGGCCCGGTTGATCTCATCGGCAAGAAGGATATGGGTAAACACCGGGCCTTTATGGAGCTTGAATTCTTTTTTTGCCGGATCAAAAATGGAAACCCCGAGGATATCGGAAGGCAACAGGTCCGGGGTAAACTGGATGCGTTTGAACTTTGCATCCATGCTTTTGGCAAGGGCTTTTGCAAGGGTGGTTTTTCCTGTCCCCGGATTGTCTTCCAGAAGGATATGCCCGCCACCGGCAAACCCGGCCAGGATATAGCGGATATTTTCCGTCTGACCTTTGATCACGGTTTCGATATTGTCGGATAATCTCATGAGCAGGTCATGGGCGAAAAGGATGTCTGATGTTTCCATGTCGTTTCCTTTGAATTAGGGCAGTAGCGTGCAGTCATTTTTTGAGTACCATATTTCAAAAACAATCGCAACCGTGGTGACATCAGGATTGCATTCACTATATCAAAGGGATACACTGAGTGTAACGTTTTGCTTCAGTTGCGTAAGTATCTGTTATCGCATTGCAATCAATTAATTTTTGCAAATAAATTCCCATGCTCTGTGATATATTGTTACACTGTTCCGAGTTCCGATATTTGATTAAATTCTCTATTCAATCCAAAACAATAAAATATATACTGTATTTACGGATAGATATCATAGATATGGCTCCTTTCTCTTCTTCAGGCACAGCCATTGCAAATAGGCTTATTAAACAGAAAGTAAATCAGTTCTTAAACGATCGATAAAAAGGAGGGCTTAAAATGAAAACCATGATTGAAAAGAAAGGAATACAGGGGTTTCAGATCATTGAGGATGAATGTATCTGGATGAAGGCAGGGATTGTCAATCTTCACACCTGCAACAATGCGTACGATTGCTTTGACTGTAAGTTCGACAAGGCTATGACCAAGGCCATGGGAAAAAAAGCGACGATAGAGTCGGCTTCAAACTGGTCCGCCTATTTTAAGAAAAAATATGATGGCGCATCAAGACCCTGCCGTCATGTATTGACCGGACGAATCCGGCAACCCAAAATTTGTACCCACAACTATGAATGCCTGGACTGTGCGTTTGATCAGATGCTGGATGATATCGAAATGTCACAAACCCAGTCAATGCCTGAATATGTCAATGTATCCGGATTTGATCTTGCCAAAGATTATTATTATCACGACGGGCATACCTGGGTCCGGATTGAAAATGGGGGAATGGCACGTGTCGGTTTTGATGCATTTATCATGAAGCTTTTTGGAAAGGCCTTTTTTCTTCCTGAATCCATGAACATCGGAAGTCATATGGAAAAAGGAGAGCCCGGCTGGGCGATTGCTCAGGATAAGCACAGCGCAAAGGTTTTATCACCTATTTCAGGAACGGTTCTTTCCGTCAACCAGAGAGTAAAAGACAATCCCGGCCTCATGCATGATGATCCTTATCAGGAGGGATGGCTGTTTATTGTTGAACCGGAAGCACCCCTAAAAAGTTTAAAAAAACTCAGATACGGTGATGCCGGTATCCGGTGGATGGAAAAAGAGAATTTAAAGCTCATGAATATGATGGGACCGGAATATGCAAATCTTGCCGCTACCGGTGGAGAACCTGTAAATGACTTCTATGGATGCAACCCTGAAATAGGGTGGGATAAACTGGTTCATACCTTTCTTAGAACATAACCCGATATAATTTTCACACTCCATAAACGGAGGGGCCGTAATTCAATCTACAAAATATTGATTTATGGCCTCACTGTTTTTTTCCTGATGCTGTATTTTATCTGATCCAGGCAGTATTTGCAGAACATTGCGGAAATTGAGTCCAATTGTACAATATTTTTAAAGATCGGAATTCCCATTTTTTTAGCCTTTATCATACCCTCGGCTTCAAGGTTTATATCGCAGACACCCAGAATTTTCAAATCAAGATATGGAAAAAAAGTTGTTTCAAGAAGATCAAGAAAATATACACAAGCCCTGCCGCCTCCCACAATCCCAATATTCAATGGTTTTTTTTTATTTTTAGTCGCCATGATAATAATTCCTTTTTTTTGAATTCATAAAGGCAGTCGTACCATCTTTCGCCAGGAGGCGGTCTGAGTGTCATTTTTCTGAAATCAGAGTTTGAACTGGGCTACCATCTGGTTCAACCTCTCGGCCAGTTTTGCCAGTTCCACGGCACTTTCGTTCACCTGACGACTCCCGGCACTGGTTTCATCTGCTGCCTGACTGACTTCCGTAATGTTTTTGGTAACCTCTCCGGTTACGGCAGATATCTGGTTCATATTGTCATTGACTTCCTGTATTCCGGATACGGCCTGTGCGACATTATTTGAAATTTCTTTGGTTGTAGCAGACTGCTCTTCAATGGCCGTGGCAACCGAGGTGACGATTTCATCAATCTCATTGATGATGCCGACGATGGCCTCAATGGCACCGGCTGCTTCCCTCGAAGTTTCCTGTACTCCGGATATCTTCTCATTGATTTCGCTGGTGGCTTGGGCTGTCTGCTGGGCCAGGGCTTTTATCTCGCTTGCAACCACTGCGAACCCCTTACCCGCTTCACCAGCCCTTGCTGCTTCAATGGTGGCATTCAATGCCAGAAGATTGGTTTGTCCGGAGATGTCCGCAATGGTTTCCGTCACTTTGGTGATTTCTATGGCTGCTCTGCCGAGTCTTTCGACCTTTCCCGATGCCTCCTGGGCATTATGAACCGCATTCTGAGTGATCTGACTGCCCTTGGATGTATTCTTTGAAATTTCCTGGATGGTGGCCGTCATCTCTTCGGCAGCAGATACGATCATCTGGAAATTAACTGTGGCCTGTTCGGTTGCAGCCGCCACACTGTTCATGTTGGAACTCATTTCTTCAGAGGCTGCTGCCACGGTATTGGCCTTTTCCAGAGTTATTTCCGAATTTGAGGTAATTTGACCGGAAACCGCAGACAATTCCGTGGATGAAGATGCCAGTGTTCCCACTCCCTCTGTGACATCCTTAAACATCTTTTGTAATTTTTCCGACATCATGTTTAAAGATTTGACGAGCGTCCCGATTTCATCCTTCTGATCCATATCAATTCTGTGGGTAAGATCTCCTGCCGCAACCCGGCTTGCAAATTCATTTGCCAGGGCTACCGGTTTTGTGATCAAACGGGTGATGAAAAGTCCGAGTAGAACAGATAAGACTATCCCCACAATACTGATAACCATCATCAGCCTGATTTGAAATCGGGTTGTATCCGAAGTTTTTTTCTGGGCAGCCCGAATCTCAGTCCTGGCCATATCCTCTATGACTCCGAGCTGATCCATTATTTTCCCCCCAAAATCATCGGCATCCTCATCCAGCTTGCTCATATATCCAGGGTCAATGTCTGCGCCTGCAATTATCCTGACCTGGAGGTCATAAATTTTTTTTATCCTGGGCTGGAATTCTGCACTATAGAACTGGGCCGCACCTTTGGCTGTTTCCCTGAGTTTTTCATCAGTGGAGGGATAAATCATCCCTTCTTCCGTCTCTGCCCCTTCCAGAATAGCAGTTGCAAAAGTTTGAAAATATTTGACAAATGCTTCATGCTCTTTCCAGGTTTTATCCAGGGTTTCCTTTGATTTGGAATCAAGAAGCTCCATCATCATCTGCATATCCTTTGCAACAGCAAACTTCATTTCCATGGCCGCATCAATGAGCGGTGCAGATTCTACCACGCTGCGAAAATGGGTTTCGACCGTCTTGAATCCAGAAATCCCGGCCAGTGCAATAATGATCGTTATGGCGCTTACCAGAAGAAATCCGCCCATCTGCTTTGTCCATAAACTTAAATTTTTCATCTTTTTTTCACCCTCCAATGAATTTTTAAATCGACTGATGAATAAGAAAATCCGTGAAATTTTTGTAACTATATACCACATCGCCACTGTTTGAAAATATTTTTTAATGGTCGCACCTTTAAAAAAGGTTAAGAAAAGGATTGACTTTTTACCGGTACTCCTATCCTAATATTCAAAGGGTCAAGCAGTTTAATAAAATAAACGCCGGTTGAACAGCCGTTTAAATGTATTTCAGGCGGGTCAACCCGGTAAATGATGGGGGATGATGATGAATAAGGGCAGCCTTTCACTATTTCTGATGATCCTCCTCTGTCTTAGTGGATTTTTCGGATGCCAGGATGAGAAAATTCTGGTTCCCGTCCCTCCGGCAGTGCTGAATGTGGATGACCGGGAGGTGGTCTTTGGGTCTTCTCTGGCGTTGCAGGGCCATGCCGGATATCTGGGACAGGAAACCCTCAAGGGTGCCATGTGTTATCTGAACCATGTGAATGAAAAAGGCGGTGTGCAGGGTCGGACCATCCGCCTCATCACCCGCGACGACAGTTATGACCCCCCAAGGTGTCTTGCCAATACCCAGCGGTTTATTATTGAAGATAAAGTTTTTGGCCTTTTTTGTTATGTGGGGACGCCGACAACGGTAAAAATTCTCTCCCTGGTCGAAGAGGCAAAAATTCCCCTGCTGGGAATGTTCACCGGTGCCAATGCCCTTCGTGATCCTTTTCTCCCGTATGTGATCAATGTCAGAGCATCCTATTATCAGGAGACGGGAACCGCAGTTAATCATATGGTGAAGGATCTTGGCCTTACCCGGATTGCAGTTTTTTATCAGTATGATGCCTTTGGATTTGACGGCCTTACCGGAACCGAGCTGGCACTTAAAAAATATAATCACGAGCCTGTGGCCAGGGGAAGTTATGTCAGAGGGACCCACGATATAAAGGAAGGACTTGAAAAAATCATAGAATCCGGGGCCGAGGCAGTGGTCATGATCGGTACATCAGACCCGTGCGCCAATTTTATTCGAAAAGCCCTTCAAAATGATTTCTCTCCTATCTTTTATATGGTTTCCTTTGTCGGAGCCAGGGAACTGTCCAGGAATCTGATGAATACGGACACCAATGGGGTGAATATTCTCATGTCCCAGGTTGTTCCCCCGCCAAGGACTCCCAATGGCGGGATATCGCCCAGTGCTGTTGAATTTGCGAGCCTCCTGGCCAAGTATTATCCCGGAGAAGAACCGAATTTTGTGGGCTTTGAGGGATATATCAATGCCAAGGTTCTGGTAGAAGGGCTGGATCGGGCAGGAAGGGAACTGACACGGGAATCTTTTCTGGATGCCATCAATTCCATGAACGATTTCTCCCTGGGTCCGGATGTGCGGCTTTCTTTTGGGTCAAAGGACCATCAGGGCATGGACACCATTTATTTCACAAGGTTACAGAAGGATCGGTTTACCCTTTTAGCGGACTGGACGGAACTTGGCAGGGGTAATAAGAAATGATGCGGTATTACGAGCAGGTCTCGTTAAAAAACCAGATTTTTGTCACCATCCTTGCTGTCATTATGATCATCAGCGCCACCATTGCCCTGCTGGCCCGATGGATCCTTATCTCCGGACTGACCAAGGAGCTTGAACTGCGAGGAATCGCCGTGGCCCATTCCATAGCTGAACGCGGCGCCGGGTTCGTGCTTGAAAAAAATAACCCTGAGCTGCTCACCCTTATCTTTGATGAGGCCCGGCTCAGAGAGCGTCAGCACATGATCAATTATATCTTTGTGCTGGACCGGAGCGATCAGGTCATCTCCCACACCTTTACCATTCCCTTTCCTCTGGAATTCAGCAAAGCCAATCCCATGCCGGAAAATGCCCTGCACAGCGTCCGGCTGGTGGAGCACGGCAGAGATACTTCTTATGATATCGCCGTCCCCATGAACGAGGGGTTGTATCGAATCGGAACAGTTCATGTGGGATTGAGTAAGGAGCATATTGACAAGCTGGTTTCTAAGCTCAGGTTTATGTTCCTGGGGTTTATTTCTGCCGTGATCATCATTATTTTTTATGTGAGCCACAGGATATCCCGGCACATTACCATGCCCATCACACGGCTGACCCGGATCTCGGATGAGCTCAGCCGTGGAAATTTTGATTTCAACCTTCATTCCGACGAAAACACGATTGATCTTGAAGATAGCCTTTTTTACAGGAAGAACCAGGGACGCGATGAAGTCTCTCAGCTGGCTGATTCTTTTTTGAATATGATCCGATCCATCCGCCTTTACAGAAAGCGCCTTCAGGAGTCGGAGTTGAAATACCGGTCTTTGTTTGACTCGGCACCCAATCCGATTTTTGTTGTGGATGCTTCCACCGAGACCATCCTGGACGCTAACCCACGCGCAGAAGAACTCTATGAATATCCCCTTGAAGCGCTTTTCGGCATGCCGTTTCAAAAACTCGGCCAGGATCATATCAAAGATTCCCTGGTTGCGATCCAACCCTATGGGAACAATGAAAATTCAGGAGTTGCAAGAGATTATGTGTATTACCCGAGAATTCTGCATCTGAAAAACGGGGGCCATCCCTTTTATGTCAACATGCACGCCTGCCCCATCAGCTATGGTGGCCGTCAGGCCATTGTTGTGGCCATCACCGATATCACGGAAATGATTGAAAAAGACGCCCAACTGGTTCAGGCTGCCAAAATGAAAACCCTTGGAGAGATGAGCGCGGGCATTGCCCATGAAATCAATCAGCCTTTAAATACCATCAAAATGGGCAGCGAGTATCTGAACCTTTTGCTGGATCAGAAAAAAATAATCACCGAGGCACAGATCAGGGATATGGTCACAGAAATCAGTGGGCAGGTGGATCGAGCTACGGAGATCATCAATAATCTGAGGGCATTCGGCAGAAAATCGGATCTGACCATGGAGCTGGTGAGCATGAAAGAACCGATCCAGGGGGTTCTCTCCATTATCGGCCGACAGTTTTCCATCCAGAAAATCACCATCCGTCTTGATCTTGCCGACAATCTGCCCCTGGTTAAAGCACATAACAACCATTTGCAGCAGGTGTTTTTTAATCTGCTCAATAATGCCAGGGACGCCATCCAGGAAAAGATGGAAACTGAACCGGACCTTTACGGGGATATTCTTGTGCGGACCTATGCAGAGAAGGGCAAGGTCGTGGTTGCCGTTACCGACAACGGTTCCGGAATTCCGGAACCTGTCCGGGATAAAATTTTTGAACCATTTTTTACCACCAAACAGACCGGAAAGGGGATGGGACTGGGCCTGGCCATTACCTATGGGATTGTCCGGGATTATGGGGGAACAATTGAGATCGACAGCACACCCGGACAGGGAACAACCTTTTACCTTATATTTTCAGCAGTGTAAACCATCCGGCAGGATAACGAATCACCCAAAATAAAGACAGGACTGAGATGATAGATAAAGAAGAGATGGGACAGGAAAAAATTCTGGTCATTGATGATGAAAAAACAACCCTGAAAATGTTCAGACTGTTTCTCGATCTTTACGGGTTTGAGATTCATACCGCAGAGTCTGGTGAAGAAGGGCTTGAGGTATTTGACCGGGAGAAGCCGGGAATTGTCCTGACCGATATCAAGATGCCCGGCATGGACGGCATTGAAGTTTTAAAAGAGATCAAACGGCGGGCCCCGGAAACAGAGGTCATCGTCATTACCGGCCATGGAGATATGGACCTTGCCATCCAGGCACTGAATCTTGATGCGGCTGATTTTATCAACAAACCCATTCAGCGGCAGAGTCTCGAAAATGGGCTGGCCAGGGCCCGGGAGCGTCTGAAAATAGCCCGCAGCCTTCAGAATCAGGTGAACAGCAGGATGGTTGACAATGCCCTGGTCATCAAGCTTCAGGGTAATATCAGCGCAAAGAGTGAACAATATCTTAAAGATGCATATATAGAGGCCCTTCAAAAAGGTGTGAAACGGGTAGTCTTCCATTTTGATGACAGCACATCCGTGAACGGTGCCGGTATTGCCATTTTAACCCAGCTCATTTTAGAGAGTGAAAAAGAAGGCATTGAGATCGTTATGGCATGTGTCTCGGATAATTTTAAGCGGGTGTTCGATATTGTCGGGTTGAGCCGCAGGGTCAGACTCTATGCCACAGTTGAAGAAGCCTGTAAAAATAAATAGTGGGGGGTGTATGAAATCTTTTTCCGTATCAATACTGACGACGATGATATTAATTTTCTTTTTTTCCGTATCCTCAGAAGCGGAAAATTCACAGCCTGAACCCGGCAAAAAACTTGTCCCTTTGACGCTGCCGGCGCCTCTGGACCCAGCCGGCAAAAAGGGGCTGGGACTGAATGACAGAGGGGTTGACTTCAAAATCGCCGATCTCAAAACCAGCCTTGTGTTGATGGAAGTGATCGGGGTCTATTGTCCACAGTGCTTTAAACAGGCGCCGGACTTTAATAAACTCTATGAACGCCTGAACAAAGGGAAAATGAAAGGTCGAGTGGCTATGTTTGCTTTGGCCGCCGGAGGTACGGACCCTGAAATTGAAGATCTCATCAAAAGCGGGCAATACCTTTTTCCCGTGGTCAGTGATGGGAAATTTGAATCACACAAACTCCTGGGGGAACCCAAAACGCCTTTTACCATCATCTGCCGCCCGGACGGCACCATCCTCTATACCCATCTTGGGATTATTACGGATATCGACGCCTTCTATGAAGAAATTAAAGGGTTTCTGATCAAGTGATGAATGGGACTCCCCTCATACCCAGTGATGTTGACCGCCAACACTATCATCTTGCCATCATCCGGGAAACCGCTGCCGAACTTGGCGGCATGCGTCATCCAAAGGATATTCTCGAATCATTTCTCATGTCGGCCCAGGGAGGGATAGGCGCTCTGGGCGGATTCGCCGTGCTGACAGATAAAATGTCGGAATTGACCCATCTCACTGTCAGGGGGGAGAACACCATTTCCCATGGACAGATCAAGGCATTAATCAAAACGGCTTCGGATTATATTCTTTTAAATGCGGAACGATTTCCGTTTTTTATCGAACCGGATACATTTTTGCCGTTGTCTTACGGTTTTTCGCTAATCCTTGCCTGTCCCATTGAGGGTGACAGACTGGCTTTTCTGGGGCTCGCCCCGGCTATGCATCGCCGGGACTATGACCCTGAAGACCGGCAGCTCCTGATGAGTCTTTCCTCTCTTTTTCAGATCAGCCTCAACTCAACCCTTTTTTCGACCCGCGTGGAACTTTTGAATGCCGAACTTGAGAAACGGAACACGGAACTCGACCGTCAGGTGTTCCATCTCAACGGACTCAGGGAATTGTCCATGGAAGCCGGAGAATCCGTTGATGTGGAGAAATTTCTATCTGCATTCCTGCCCACACTTCTGGGGAGATTTTCCAGGTCTCAGGGTCTGGTTGTGCTTCACGACCGGGCTGCTGGCGTCACCTGGTTAAAGAGCATGGGCATCGAACCTATACCGGCCATGGCGTCTCTGCCGATTGACAGGCTCTTGTTTTTATGTCTTGCAGGGGTTCAGTACAAACGGATACAGCCGCTTCAGGCAGAGCCTGTCCTCCAGATAGAGCCTCTTTTTTCTCTTATTCCGGGCTTTGTACCGGAAAGTGCCTTTCTCTTCCTTGTAAAGGATCAGATGTATGGGGCTGTCCTTCTTGGCAACCCTCTGGAAGAACAAAAAATCTCGGAACAGGAAAAAGAACTGCTGTCTGCCTTTGTGGCCCAGTCGGTTCTCCATCTTAAAAATGCAGATTCCTTTGCTGCCATTGTTGCTTTAAATAAGAATCTGGAAGATCAGAATCAGGCGTTACGGGAAACCATTGATGAATTGACCCGGGCCGAACATCGCATCAGCGTTCTTGAACTTGCGGCCAGGCGGATTGCACAGATGGTGAACCGAAATGCTGAGAGAATCATGCAGATGCGTCTCCTTGATTTTGTCCTTATTATTGGAATCAGTATTGTTCTGGGCGCCCTCTTTAACCTGCAAAACCCCAAGGGAATCTCCTTTTTTCCCCAGGCCAGACCGGATGGTATCAAATCCATTACCACGTCAGATGCGGATAAGCTTTTAACAGAAGAGAACGCTCTCCTGATTGATGCAAGACCCCGTGAATTTTATGAACTGGGTCATGTGAAAGGGGCGCTGAATGTCCCATTATCGCTTTTCGATGCTGTCTACAAAACGCGTTTTTCTAATGAAGATCCGGAACGTCCCCTCATTATTTATGGCCGAAACTTCAGCCGTCTCTTTGATGAAGCGGTGGCCCGCAAATTTTTAAATCAGGATCATGAACGGGTTTATCTATTTCTCGGGGATATGAATAATCTCCTGGTTCCAGGGGGTCATAAATAATGCCGGGCCTTCTTTTAACCTGGATCAGACATCCACTTACAGCCCTCATGATCCGGTTTTATATCGGGGGACTTTTTATCTATGCCAGCCTGAACAAGATCAATTTTCCTGCTGAGTTTTCCGACAATATTGCAGCCTACATATTGGTGCCCCACTTCCTTGTCAATCCCATGGCTGTTTTTCTGCCGTGGATTGAGCTTGTGAGCGGTGTCTGCCTTGTGGCCGGAATTCGTGTCAGGGCCTGTGCTGCAGTGATCTGCACCCTTCTGGGACTATTTACAACCGCCCTGATTGTTGTGCTTTTGAAAAAAACGCCGATTGATTGCGGCTGTTTTCAGAATGTGGGAGATCCGGTTTCCCGGGTTACTTTATTTCGGGACTTGGTCTGGCTTGCGATGGGGATCTACGTTTTCCGATACGACAGCCTGATTCATCTGGATCGCCTTTTCATGATCAGACCTGAGGATCTGGACGGTCTTTAGTCTTAGTCATGATCGTGGGCGTTTTTTTGATGGATCCACCTGCGGATTTTGATCACAACATAGATGATGAGAAGGATACCTATCAGGATCAGCACGGTCTGGACTTGCTTGGCTATTTCTAAAACCTGATCAATATATTCTCCGCCGAAATAGGAGCCCAGAACCAGCGCCGGAACACTGATCAAGGCAGCCAGGGAATCATAGAGAAAAAATTTTAAGAATTTTGTCTTGAGAGCGCCGCCTGTATAGAAGATAGCAGACCGGAATCCGGGGAAAAACCGGGCAAGAAAAAAAATCCTGTCATGGTATTTTTCAATAACGGCTTTTGCTTTCCTGATATGGAAAGGTTTGATGAATTTAGATAAAAACCGATGATTTAAAATAGAGTCCCCGGTTTTTTTCCCGATCATGAACACGGAACTGTCCCCCACAAGGACACCTGCCAAGGCCAGGGGAAGGAAAATCGTGATATCCATGTAACCGGAGTATGCAAGATATCCGCCCGTAATTAACACCACATCTTCCGGCAGGGGAAGGCCGAACCCGCACAACAGCAGAATTCCGGTGAGCAGAAAATACAAGGCCACCGGATGTGCCATGGAAGAAACCGTATTCATTGTAAATTCAAAAAACATAATATATCCTAAATCGGACCTTAATTAACCCGCAGCAGACTGCCCATAACGGGAAAACATTTATACATGGATTCAGGTTTTTTACAAGATGGAAAATCATTAAATCCTGGATAAAGGGGATATACAAGGACGAGTCTCACGATAATATTTCTTCTATTGGTGTATCAAGATGAATATGCTATACCAAAACAGAATACCCAAACATCAACATTATCCTAAGTATACGAGGAGGCAATTATTTATGATCTACATCATTATCGGAAATGGAGTCGCCGGAACAACCGCGGCAGAAACCATCAGAAAACGTGACTCACAGGGAACCATTAAAATTTTTTCAGATGAGGCGCACCCTTTCTATAGCCGCATCCGCCTTATGGAATATCTGGCCGGAGAAGTGGATCTTCCAAAACTGAAGATTCACTCCAGCGACTGGTATGACCAGCACAATATCCAACTCTTTTTAAACAGCAGAATAGTAGATATTGATGCTGTAAAAAAAGAAATTGTAATCGCATCAGGAGAAAAACAAAAGTATGACAAACTATTGCTGGCCGAGGGCAGCTACTCTTTCGTCCCGCCCATCAAAGGAGCAGAGAAAAAAGGGGTTTTCACCCTGCGCAACATCAGGGATGCCGAGGAAATCAAGCGCTTTATTGACGGCAAAACAAAAGCCCTTCTGATCGGTGGCGGAATACTGGGCCTGGAAGTGGGAAACAGCCTTGCAAAAACAGGGTTAAAGATCTCGGTGGCTGAATTTTTCCCCCGCCTTCTTCCCCGCCAGACCGATCCTGTGAGCAGTGCCTTGCTTCAGACCCGCCTGGAACAGATGGGTCTGGATTTTTATCTGGGCGTGGCTTCCAAAGAAATCATTGGAGAAAATCAGGTTAAAGGGCTTGTCCTGGAGGATGGTCGAAAAATAGATACGGATCTGATTATTATCTCTGCCGGAGTCAGGCCCAACCTGGGACTGGCTCAAAAATTAAATCTGAAAATCGGAAAAGGAATTCCGGTCTCAGACTACATGGAAACTGAGATTTCGGATATTTATGCTGCCGGTGACAGTATCGAACATAGGGGGATGGTCTATGGTATCTGGCCGGCCTCGGAAAAACAGGGGGAAATGGCTGGCATGAACATGGCGGGAAATAAGGCTGCCTATGCTGGAACCACTTTCTCCAATCTGCTCAAAGTGGCCGGTATTGATCTCCTGGCTGCCGGCGATATCGATCCTGACGGGAAACTGGAATCATTTGTTGATCAGGATAGGAAAAATGGCACCTATCGAAAGCTGGTTATCAAGGAAAATATGATTGTTGGCTGTCTGCTGTTCGGGACCCTGAAGGGAAGAAAAGATATTATAAAGGCTATGCAGGAAAAGAAAGATATTTCCGCAGTCAAAGACCGGTTGGCCCGATTTGATCTGGAAGCCCTGGCTTAAAGGCTATTCATGACGCAGCGCTTCAATGGGATCAAGATGCGCTGCTTTTCTGGCTGGGAAATAACCAAAGACAACGCCTACTCCGGCGGAAAATACAAATGAAATCGCGACAATGCCGATGTTCAGGACAAACGGCACCTTGAGAGCGCCTGCGCCGGCCACAGAAGCTGCGATCCCGAGTATGATGCCGATAATGCCACCAAAGCAGGAAAGAACCACTGCCTCGATCAGAAACTGCATGAGGACCTGCTTCTCCATGGCACCAATGGCAAGCCGGATGCCGATTTCACGGGTTCGTTCCGTAACCGAAACCAGCATGATGTTCATGATGCCGATGCCCCCGACAAGGAGGCTGACGGCGGCCACGGCACCCAGCAGAGTTGTCAGTAATTTTGTTGTGCCGGTCAGTGTTTTGACAATTTCCTGCATGTCCCTGACATTAAAATCATCATCCTCGTTTTTTCCGGTTTGGCGTCGTTCCCGCATCAGCCGCTCAATATCCGTTTTTACCTTATCCGTTGAAACTCCATCCATGGCCGATACCGATATCGAGCCGATATCCGTACTGCCTGCAATTCGCCGCTGGACAGTACGCAGCGGCATCAGCAAAAAATCATCCTGATCTGTTCCAAACCCGGATTGACCCTTGGGTTTCAATACCCCTATCACCTGGCAGGAAATTTTTACAACCCGGATGGTTCGCCCGATCGGGTCCTGGCCTTCAAAAAATTGTTTCCGGATGGTGTCGCCGATGATGCAGACTGCTGCTCCGGCTTTTAATTCCACATCATTAAATATTCTCCCGCCGGAGAGGACCCAGTTTCTGACATCAAGGTAATTATTGGTGCTCCCTGTAATCTGTGTAACATAGTTGTCATTTCCGTATATCACCTGAGCTGTCCGGCCGACGATGGGAGCAACACCGGCCAGCCCAAAGATTTCTCTTTCAATGGCATCTGCATCGGCAATTTTAAACATCGGGGCTCCTGAACGTGTTCCGCCCGGCCCCCGGAAACTCTGCCCCGGCCTTACATCCAGCAGATTGCTGCCAAGGCTCGATATCTCATTGGCCACCTGTTTTGTTGCGCCGTCTCCTACCGTCACCATGGTAATAACGGCAGCCACCCCGATGACAATACCCAGAATGGTGAGAGATGAACGCATGACATTCCGCCTTATTTCACGCATGGCAATCAGGATGGTTTCAAAAAACATTATCGGCCCCCGTTTGATTCTTCGTTTTCAATGAATCCGTCCCTGAAGCGGATAATTCTTTTTGCATAGGATGCCATCATCGCATCATGGGTCACCATCACCACTGTAAGTCCGCGGTCACGGTTGAAGGACGTCAAGAGTTCCATGATTTCACGGCTGCGGGCTGAATCAAGATTTCCTGTGGGTTCATCGGCAAATAGAACTGAAGGATCAGTGACAATGGCGCGGGCAATGGCAACCCGCTGTTGCTGACCGCCTGAAAGTTCCGCCGGGGTATGGGTTTCCCAGCCTGTAAGCCCCACGGATGCAAGGGCTTTTTTCGCCTTTTGACTGCGCTCTTTTGCATGGGTTCCCCGATAAATCAGGGGAAGTTCAACATTCTCCAATGCAGAGGTTCGGTTTAAAAGATTGAATCCCTGGAACACAAATCCAAGATAGTGACGACGCAAAAGGGCGCGCTGGTCCCGTGAAAGCTGTCCAACATCAATGCCCATAAACCGGTATGAGCCGGAAGAAGGTGTATCCAGACAGCCCAGAATATTCATGCAGGTGGATTTGCCTGACCCGCTCGGGCCCATAACGGCAACAAAATCTCCATGTTCAATGGTCACATCGATGCCTTGGAGCGCACTGACCTCTGCAGTCCCGGTTCCATAACGCCTGGTCACGCTATTCAGCTCGATCACCGGTCCGCTGTTTTCGGACGAGGCATGGGTCATCGCCCGTTCCTTACAGTGTCTATAATCAGCACCATTCCCGGAGTGACCTCCTGGCTGGTAATGACAGTCATGATGCCGTCACTCTCTCCGGTTGTGACAGGAACTTCAACCGGCTGCCCTTCTTTCAGAGTCCAGAGTCTTGATTTTTTTTTGTCTGCTTTTGCAGATTCTTTCGGCTGGCTCGGAGGTCTTGACGGTCTCGGGAAAAGCTTCCCTATGATGCTGCTGTTTTTGGCTGACACTTCTTTTTCTTTCACCGGTGGAGTGTAGCGTAAAGCTGCATTGGGGACTAAAACAGCATTTTCAATTTTATTCACCGTAATTTTTACGGTTGCGGTCATCCCGGGTCTGAGTAATAAATCCGGGTTGGAAACACTCAGGATGGCTTCGTAGGTAACCACGCCGCTGACTATTTTTGACCCATATCGGACCTGGGTGATTTCTGCTGGAAAGGTGATCTCCGGATAGCCATCAACAGTAAAAGCAGCATGCTGTCCATTTTTCACACGGCTTACATCTGCTTCGTCTATGTCCACCGAGAGTTGCATCCGGGTCAGATCTTCCGCCAGTGTAAACAAAACCGGCGACTGAAGGGAAGCTGCAACGGTCTGGCCCGGTTCAATGGATCGCTTCAGCACGATCCCGTTGATGGGGGAATAGATAATGGTTCTTGATAAATCCGTTTCAAATGTCTTCAGCATTGCCTTTGCCTGTGACACCGACGCTTTTGCAGAAGTTTCGTCGGCCAGAGCGCGTGCGTTGGCTGCCTCTGCAGCATCAAGGTCGTGTTTGGACGGCACCTTGTTGCCGCTCAATTGCCTGGATTCCCTGATTCGCCCCAATTCATTGCCCGTCTCCCGGACCGTGGCCTGTATCTGTATGACTTTGGCCATGGCCGATTCAATGGATGCTTTGTATTGTTGGACCTGCGTCTCAAGCTTTACCGTATCAAGTCGTGCCAGGACCTGCCCGGTTTTAACCATATCGTTGAAGTCGGCTTCAACCGTTCTGATGATCCCTGAAAGCTCGCTTCCGACATCCACCTGATTTGTGGGTTGCAGAGTTCCTGTGGCAGCTACGGTGACCACAAGGTTTCCTTTTTGCGCTGTTTCGGTTTTATATTCCAACTTGTCATTGTTTTTGTCCGTTCCCCATCGGACGGCAATCAATACTATGGCAACTGCCGGAATGAGCCAGACTGCCATGCGCAGGAATCGCCTGCTGCGGCCGGGACCCGCTCCTTTTGCTAAAATTTGCGCAATATCGACGTTTTTTTCGATCTTTAAGCTATTCATCATGGTTTTATTCCTGTTCTTTAAGGCTTAAGTCCCGGTATGGCCAGCAGCCAATGAGGTCCAGCCTCCACCGAGCGCTTTATACAGTCGCACGAGACTGGATATAATATTCCCTTCGCACTGAATCAGATTGTCTTCAAAGGATAAAAGTGATCTCTGGGCATCCAGCACCCCTGTAAAATCAATCATCCCGGCCTGATACTGGTTCTGAGCCAGATCAACGGCCCGCATGGCAGCTTGTTTCGCCTCGTTCAAGCTCTGCTTGCGGTTTTGTTCCTCCATATACACTGTCAGTTGATTTTCAACTTCACTCAGGGCATTAAGAACAGCCAATTCATATTTACCGAGCAATTCTTCCTCAAGAGCAGACTGAACTTCAATATTATTTCGTATGGAACCTGCTCTGAAAATCGGCCATGTGATTCGAGGCCCGAAACCATAGCTCCTGCTATGCGCTAAAAATAATTTATCCGGATCAAGCGCTTCAAACCCGATGGAACCGGTAAAGCTCAGCTTTGGATAGAGATCTGCAACGGCTGCCCCGATTCTTGCGGTCTGTGCGGCAAGTTTTTTTTCCGCACGTCGTATATCAGGCCTTTGCCGCAGCACATCTGCCGGCACGCCCACTGCAATCTCCAGAGGACATACCGGAACAGGACCAGTCTCCTTTAGCGCACCATGAACTGAACCGGGATTTTCCCCCAGAAGCACTGAGATACGATTTTTTGCTTCCTCAAGAGATATTTTTAGCCCAGGGATCTGTGAACGGGTATTTTCAAGGTTATATTTTGCCTGCTGTATCGCAATTCCATTGGATAAGCCTGAAGTGTAAAGTGATTGAGCCATTTGATACGTCTGATCCTGAATGGCAAGATTTTTTTCAACCATTTCCATCCTGGCCTGAAAGGTCCGGACTTCCGTATAGTTTAATGCAATTTCGGCAAGAAGGGAGACAAGAATATCCCGCAAATCTTCCTCACTTGCCTGAAGCTCTGCAGATGCAGCCTCAACAGATCGCCGGGTGCCTCCGAAAAGATCCAGTTCCCAGCTTGCATCAAAATCAGCCGAATATAAATCAGTCTCTTTTCCACTTCCTGTTTCTTTACTGCTTCCACTTTTTCTAAAGGAACCGGATGCATCAAGAGTCGGGAATAGTCCGGCCTTGCTGATGTTCCATCGAGCCCGCTCTTCGCGAATCCTGGCCCTTGCCTGACCGATATCCTTATTATTGACAATTGCCTTTTCCATAAGATCCGACAGTATTGGATCATTCAGGGTCGACCACCATTTTGCAAGAATCTCCGGAGCAGGCGCCTGCTTTGAAACCCCACCCATTGGGTTGCCATGCCATGACCCAGGAACTTTTTTTTCAGGGGGAACATAATCAGGCCCGACAGTGGTGCAACTAAAGAAAGCGAGGGTTGCCAGCATAGGGATTATCCATGGAATCATCTTCCATATATCTGTTTTGTTAAAACAATTCATTCAAGTCATCAGAAACCGGTTATTTTTTTTATATCCACGTTGTATATTAGGATTGGTTAATGATTCTTGTCAATGAAATCATAAATGAAAAAAAGGGCGTTACGATAAGAATCCTCTTTCAACATCATGTGGTTTATTATAAATTACTGTCGGATAAAAATGAAAGAACGCCATCGATATCAGGCTAAAAAGGAATAAAAAAAATGAAAAAGAACAGAGCAGCACTATTGGCAATTATCGGAATCATCTTGGTTTCAATGCTTTTTTTTGCCTGTGGAAGAACAGCCTCACGGCTGGGAGGCAAAGACCATCGACAAGTGTTGAAGGTTGAAAATTTTAAAGAATTTGTCAGCCTCAGCTTTGACAAACGAGGCAGTTCGACGGTTAAGGATGTTACGTTCCTCGCCACAGACGGGTTTGTGTATACCCAGGAATTTATGGATGTCAGTCCGTTTGAGGGTGTTATCCGCTGGGTTCCGAACGGTAAGGGGGATGATTTCATTCAATCGCGTGCTATTTCCCGATGGACCGGGAATGCGGTTAATTTAGAGCTTCCTGAAGATTGTGCCCGGATACTGGGTGTTGATATTGGCTATACGTCGAAAGATGAACGGATCAAAAACTTAACCTATCTTTCCACTAACGGGGCTATTTATTCCAAAGAATATCGTGAGGGTTTGATTGATCGTTCATTTGAAGGCTGGCTTGAGGTCAAGGCAAAATAATTTAATTTTCAGTTTTCCTGTTCCTTAGCGCCGTTTTTGAACAGCCACCATCCTGACAGCCCGCTGACTGAAATCAGGATGAGAAAAAGAAAGGCGGGAATGGCAAATTCAACCGACAGCAGATCACTGAGCGATTCCATCTGAACGATGGATTCCGCAGCATAACAGGTTATGGCCACTCCTGGTATAATGCCGAGCAGGGACCCTGCAAAATATCTGGGAAAGGTGACGCGTGTTACGGCAATGGCCCAGTTGAGTGGAGGGGCCATGAAAAGTGCTATCCGAAGTATCAGTACTGTCTGGAACCCCTTTTCAGTGAGAAATCCGTCCATGTTCCGAAAATATGAAAATCGATGTGCTACGGAATTTTGAAAAACATCCTGGAGAAAATAGCGAACAAAGAGAAACGTACATGTTGACCCTATGAGCGCGCCGGCCCAGCCGTAGAAAAAACCTTCAATACCGCCGAACAGCAGGGCGCCGATTGCGATCATGATTATTTCGGGAAGATGCAGGATAACCGCTATGATGCAGACAAAAATGAAGGCAAGGGGGCCAAGAGGGCCAAACATGCCGACCCATAAGCGGATTTCTTCCATACCCATAAGCCGCCTGAAATCAAACTGCCGGTAGAGAAATGCTGTAATGGCGATGATGAATAGTCCTACCATTAAACGGCCGTATTTTTTAAAAATTGATTTAAATGCCATACCGCACCATAAATGCTATTGAGAAAAAATTCAAGCGTCAGCAATTAAGGAATCAATTTTTGGTTTTAAATCTCCATGTCTTGCATTCATGTTATCCGTACGCATACTTGAGTAAACTGTGAACACTTGAACAACCTATAACAGGAGGGAAGAACATGAAGATTAATAATTTGTTTGAATCTGTTTTAATGGGAGATCTGAAACTTAAAAACAGGATCGCCATGGCGCCAATGACCCGGGGCCGTGCCGGTGATACAAGAGTGCCCAACGACCTGATGGCAGAGTATTATTTTCAAAGAGCTTCTGCCGGATTATTGATTACAGAAGCAACCGTCATATCTGAACAGGGAATCGGCTGGATCGGGTCCCCCGGGATTTATACGGATAAGATGGTTGAAGGATGGAAAAAAGTAACGGAAAAGGTTAAACCCACAGAATCATTCCTGTTTCTCCAGCTCTGGCATTGCGGCAGGGCGTCTCATAGCGATTTTCATAAGGGTGAGCTACCGGTTTCCGCTTCAGCCTTAAAGATCAATGACGATGGCGGTATCTACACGCCCATGGGCAAAAAAGAATTTGAAGTGCCAAGAGCTCTGACGGTTGATGAAATCAAGGATATTGTCAAGGATTTTAGAAAAGCTGCTGAAAATGCAAAAAAAGCAGGGTTTACAGGTGTGGAAGTCCATGCAGCCAACGGTTATCTGATCAACCAGTTCCTGGATTCAAAAACCAATCTGAGAAAAGACGACTATGGTGGTAGTCTTGAGAACAAGTTCAGGCTTTTAAAAGAAGTGCTGAATGCTGTTCTGGAAGTTTACCCATCGAACAGGGTAGCGGTCCGCCTTTCGCCCAACGGCGTATTCCATGATATGGGGAGCCCTGATTTCAGGGAAACCTATCTGTATGTGGTTAAAGAATTGGATAAGCTGAATCTGGCATACCTGCACATCATGGACGGCCTTGCCTTCGGTTTTCATGGAAATGGCGAGCCCATGACCCTGTCTGAGTTCAGAACGGTGTATAAGGGCTTCATCATGGGCAATTGCGGGTATACAAAAGAATCGGCTGAGGATAGAATTGTAAAAGGAGAGGCGGATCTTGCCGCATTCGGCCGCCCGTTTATTTCCAATCCAGACCTGCCATTGCGGTTTGAGAACAATTGGCCGTTGACGCCTTTTGATGATATGACATACTGGTACACCCATGGGGAAGAGGGATACGCGGATTACAAGCCGTTTGATCCGTCATGACCCGGAATAGGTTTTTTCCCGCTGAAAAAATCGCTTGACAAAGCCCGGGAAATATTCAATACGGCTTGTATACAAATTGATTTTAATTTGATTTTTTTCTGATTTTCAGAGAGCGGGAATGGAAAAAAAACCTTTAAAGGAAAAAGTCTACAAAGCCCTCCGGCAAGATATCCTGACCGGAAAAATTCCGGGGGGCACCCATACAACGGCATCCAGTCTCGCAAGGCACCTGAATATCAGCCGGACACCCGTAAAAGAAGCCTTGCAGCGACTGACCCAGGAAAGGCTCATCACATCCCTGCCCAGGGCCGGATATATCATTGAAACCCTGTCGGATGAAGATATCCAGGACCTTTTTACAGCCCGCTTTGAAATCGAGGCCCTTGCCATAAGAAAAGCTGCCCGGTTTGTCACTGTGGATGAACTCAAGATGCTGGGGGATAATATCGACAAAGCAAAGGCCTGCATCAAATCCGGAGAACTCCAGAAGATGACCGAGCTTGATCTTGAGTTTCATACGGTTCTCTATAAAGCATCCCGCAGCAAAACATATTACAGGATCTGTAAAAATCTAGGCGACCTGACAATGAAATACCGTCACGGCTTAAACCTTGTCAGGGATCTCTGGAAAGAGGCCATTGAGAATCATACCATCATTTATCAGGCCCTTCTTGCAAAGGATGAAGAAAAGGCTTTTCAGGCCATCACAGACCATGGACAGCAGGCCATTGCTCAATTGCTGGATATCATGAAAAAAATCAGGTCTGATTCTTTTTTTAAGGAAGAAATATAAAAATGAAAAAGGGGTGTTTCATTATTTTTTATTAACCAGGAGGGGGAAAAGATGAAAAAATTATTTGTTCTGCTGTTTGTCGCGCTGTTGTTGTCCTTGGGTCAGACAGCGATGGCCAATGATGTGTCAAAGGGAATCAAGGTGGGAAATGCAGGGTCGTTTACAGGGGATGCGGCTGCACCCTGTATGGAGATTTATAATTCTGCTCAGATCGCCATTGATGAATGGAATGCAAAGGGTGGCATCAAGGGGCAGAAGATCGAGCAGGTCATGGGGGATGATGCCCTTGACCCGGCCCAGGGGATCACTGTGGCAAGAAAATTTACGTCCGACGATCTGATTTACGGCGTTGTGGGACCACCGGTCAGCCATATTGCCCAGGCTTCTTTGAACATTTACGGTGAAGCTGGTCTTGCCTGCATTACAACGGCTGCATCCAAGCCTGAATTGACGGAATCTCCATTCAAACATTTTTTCAGGGTCAATGCGAGAAACGATGCCCATGGCTTGAATTGTGCACTTTTTATTAAAAACAATTTAAAGGCCAAAAAAGTGGCAGTGCTCAATGAAAAGGTGGCCTATTGTGAAAATTTGGCCCAGAAGACCATTGAGGAATTAAAGAAGCTCGGCATCAAAGATATTATGAATGATACCATTGTGGCCGGTTCCAAGGATTATTCCGCTGTTCTGACAAAGGTGAAAGCCTATAAACCCGATGTGCTTTTCTTTGTGGCCACAGCTGCTCCGGATCAGGCCATTGGGGTTCGCCAGGCAAAAGAACTCGGCATTAAAGCTGTTTTCTTTGGAACTGAAGGGGCCAGGGATAAAAAAGATTTTATTGAAGCCTCGGAAGGTGCGGCTGAGGGTGCCTATGTCTATCATTTCAGCCCGGATATCTATGCCATTAAGGAAGCTGCTCCCTATGTAAAGGCCTATGAAACCAAATACGGTTCTTTGAGCGGGTTCGGACCACCAGCCTATGAGGCCATGAATATTCTTTTAACCGCCATTGACCAGGCTGCAAAAGACGGCGATATTTCACGCAAGGAAGTAATGACAAATCTTTCCGCCGTCAAGAATTACAAGGGCATATTGGGATTCCCGGTCAGTTTTGATGCAAAAGGGGATCTGCTTGGCGGGGCCACCTATATTTTTAAAGTCAAAGGAAAAGAGTTTGAACAGGTTGCCATCTTGACGGGAAAATAAGATAGCGAAAATTTCAATATTTTAAAAAGGGTCAAAACCGGGACAGGGGAAAAACCTGCCCCGGTTTGAAAAACAAATGGAAGATATTTTCGGTCAGCTTTCCCAGCAGGCCATCAACGGCATTACCATCGGCGGTGTGTATGCCCTGATCGCCATTGGATACACCATGGTTTACGGTGTGCTTTCCATGCTCAATTTCGCCCATGGTGAACTCTATATGATGGGCGGGTTTACCGGGTGGTGGGTGCTGCAATTTTTTTCAAGTAAGCATCAACCGGTTATGAATGCCGCCATCCTCATTTCTTTGATGATTCTTGCGGCAATGGCAGTGTCTGCCATTCTTGGGCTTGTCATTGAAAGAGTAGCCTACAGGCCTCTGCGAAAAGCCCCCCGGATGAATCTTCTGCTCAGTTCGCTCGGGGTGTCTATTTTTATCCAGAATTTTATCCTCTATACCCAGGGCGCCAAGGTAAAGGTATTCCAGGTTTCCAACCTGATCCCGGAAGGCCTTCGGACCTTCCATGTGGGTGACACGGTGATTTCCTTTATGCGGATTTTCGTCATCGGAGTCTGTTTTGTCCTGATGCTGCTTCTCACCTTTGTCATTAAAAAAACCAATATCGGTAAATCCATCCGGGCCACGGCCCAGGATATTGAAGCTGCCGCCTTCATGGGCATTGATACGGACAGGATCATCGTCATTGTCTTTCTGATCGGGTCAGCCCTTGGAGGAGCGGCCGGTATTCTTGTCAGCCTTTTGTTTACCCAGGTGGATTATTATGTGGGATTCCAGGCAGGCCTCAAAGGGTTTACGGCAGCTGTGTTGGGGGGGATCGGCAGCATTCCGGGAGCCATGGCCGGCGGCCTTTTGCTCGGGCTGTGTGAAGCCATGGCAGTGACGTTTTTTCCGTCTGCGTATAAAGATGTGGTGGCCTTTATCATTCTGATTGCCGTCCTTATATTCAGGCCCCAGGGGCTCATGGGAGAAAAAATCCGTGAAAAGGTCTGATCTTGCCATGACGGCATTCTTTGTGTTTTGTCTCGTCCTTATCCCGCGGATTCTTCCCAACGCCTACTGGCAGAGCATTTTTTCCATTACCGGGGTTTATGTGATGCTGTCCCTGGGCCTCAATATTGTGGCCGGGTTTACCGGTCTTCTGGATCTGGCCTATATTGCCTTTTTCGGCATTGGCGGATATACCTTTGCCTTTCTTTGCTCTAATCATTTTGGTATTCATTTGCCCTTTCTTCTGGCATTGCCGGTTTGCGCCCTGGTTGCCATGATATCGGGATTTCTTCTCGGCCTCACCAGCATCCGTTTGAAAGGGGATTATCTGGCCATTGTCACCCTGGCCTTTGCCCAGATTTTCAAACTTTTGCTCCTGAATCTGGATGCTCCGGTGAATATTACCGGCGGTGTGAATGGGATTTATGCCTTTGATACGGCAAAAATATTTTCTTTTAAAATTTCAAGTCCTGAAAATTATTCCACATGGATCTGGGCCTGTGCGCTTTTCGTTTTTGTTATTTCTTTCAGACTGAAGGATTCCAGGATCGGCAGAGGGTGGAATGCCATCCGGGAAGATGAGCTGGCCGCCAATGCCATTGGCATCAACGTCACCCGGATGAAGCTTTTTTCCTTTGCAACCGGTGCCATGATTGCCGGGTTTGCCGGTGGGGTCTTTGCCTCTTTCCAGGGCTCTGTTTTCCCCAATAATTTTGATTTCCAGCAATTGGTCATTGTCTACTGCATGGTTATCATCGGCGGGCTCGGTAATATTTATGGGGTCGTGGCCGGTGCCATAGTGCTCAGCGTGCTCCCTGAAGCGCTGCGGGAATATGGGGGGTTGCGGATGATGATTTACGGGGCTGCCTTAGTCGCCATCATGGCCTTAAGACCTCAGGGCCTTTTTTCCGGAATTCCCGGTTTTTCAAAACTTATGCGGCGGCCGGATAAGGATGAAACCGGAGAGCTTCGGGCATCAACGGATCTTTATTATTCGCTGGAAACGGATGACGGCAACCGCAAAACATTTACCAGGGAAGATTTGCCTATTTTAAACATCCAAAATCTTTCTCTGAATTTCGGGGGTGTGAAAGCCATAGACGATCTGGACCTCACCCTCCATAAAAACGAAATTCTGAGTATTATCGGTCCTAATGGTGCCGGAAAAAGTACGCTTTTTAACGTCATTTCAGGAATTTATAAAGGCGATAAAGGGAGCGTGACCTACAGGGATCACGATATTTCATATTTCAAACCCCATGAGGTGGTAAGGTTGGGTATTGCCCGGACCTTTCAGAATCTGAGACTCTTTAACGAACTTTCCGTTCTTGAAAATGTAAAAATCAGCCGGTTCTGCCGGACAAAGGCGTTTTTCTTTTCAATACTTCTGAATTTGAAGCTTAACAGAAAAGAAGAAGCTGAAACCGATAAAACCGTAAAACAAATTCTCAATATGTTCGGCAAACGACTCACCGGATACCGGTTTGATCAGAAGGTGAAAGAACTTTCCTATGCTAACCGGCGGCGGGTTGAAATTGCAAGGGCCATGGCCACAGACCCTGAAATTTTACTCCTGGATGAGCCGTCCGCAGGCATGAATCCTCAGGAAACCATTGAAATGACGGATTTTATAAAAGAATTACGAGATAAATTCGGATATACCATCCTGGTGATCGAGCATAAATTAAACCTGGTCAAGGCGGTTTCTGATCACGTTCTGGTCATGGACTTTGGAAAAAAAATCTGTGAAGGCTCCTATGAGACGGTTTCAAAAAATCCGGACGTCATCGCTGCCTATCTCGGGAAAAAGGGTAAAAAGTGAACGCAGAAACCGTACTTGAACTTAAAAATGTAAATGCCTGCTATGGGAAAATCCAGGTGCTTTACAATATCAACATGACCATCAAAAAAGGGGAACTCATCTGTCTTCTGGGCGGCAATGCGTCCGGCAAATCCACTACCCTGAAAACCATTCTCGGCATTGTCAAACCCAGCGAAGGTGCGGTTTTCCTGAATGGTGAAAACATCAATAAACGACCCACCGATTATATCATCCGGAACGGTGTGTCCATTGTTCCTGAAAACCGGAGGATCTTTCCCCGGATGACGGTGCTTGAAAATCTTGAAATCGGGGCCATGCACAGAAAGGACAGGGGGCAGGTGAAACAGGATATTGAATCCATGTTTGAACTTTTTCCAATACTTGAAAAGAGAATCAACCGGCAGGGCATGGTCCTGTCCGGCGGAGAGCAGCAGATGCTGGCCATGGCGCGGGCGCTCTTGTCAAACCCGGCTGTTCTTCTCATGGATGAACCATCCATGGGGCTTTCTCCTGCCCTGGTGGATCAGCAGTTCGAACTCATCGAAAACATCAATAAAAAAGGAACCACCATCCTCATGGTGGAACAGAACGCCACCATGGCCCTGTCCATTGCAGACCGGGGCTATGTGCTTCAGACTGGGGAAATTGTTCTCTCAGATGATGCAAAAGCGCTTTTAGACCATCCCGGTATGCAGAAAGCCTATCTTGGCGGCGAATTATAAGGGGTTTGTATGTACAGATTAAAAATCACTGTTGAACGGATCGAAGGGTATTGTAACCAGCCCATGCTGGTGGGGGATCATTTTTTTATCGACGGTGGAAAAATCAGAATCCCGGACGGAAAACATATCTGCATGTGGGCGCTCCAGAGCATGATGCCGGTGCTGCCGCTCATGCAGCGCGAAAGCGGGATCAAGGGCGACTGGACCGCAAGAGAATCCGGTCAGGTCTTTGTCTGCCCGGATCCCAAGGGAAGGGTTCATTATAAGATTGAAAGGATAAAAGACTGATGCTCATCATTGATTCATATAAATGTTCCGGGTGCAGACGCTGTGAAACCCATTGCTCTTTTTTTCATTCAGGAAAGACCGGGCATCTCGGGGCCCGGATAAAGGTTGAGAAAATTGAAATTCTGGGGGTGGATGTCCCGGTGGTCTGTCACCAGTGCCGGGAACATTATTGCACCAGATGTCCCCAGAACGCCATATCCATAACTGATCGGGGCAGTATTGAAGTGTCCCCGACCCTGTGCGATCTCTGCGGGGCCTGTGAAGCCCTCTGCCCCATCGGTGCCATAGAGATTTACAATGGCATTCCCTATGTCTGTGATCTTTGCGGCGGGAACCCAAGATGCATCGATGCCTGCGAAATGGGGGCCATATCTTTGGATTTGAGCATCAAACAGACAGTCTCCCTTGAGGATATGAAAAAGAAAACAAAAAAAATGAGTCCTTCCCAGAAAAGATGTGCTTATGCCGAAAAGATCGGTCAGAAAATGCGGGAAACATGGCTCAAGGACAGGAGGGAATCATGTTGAACGGTTACGGCGGACACATCTTAAGGGTGGATCTTTCCTCAGGCAGGATTAACCGTGAAAAAACCGATCCAAAATATATGCTGGACGTCATCGGTGGCCGGGGGATGAATTCCCGCAGGCTCTTTGATGAACTGAAACGGGATATTGACCCGCTTTTGGAAGAAAACATGCTCCTCATCGGTGTGGGTCCCGTTACAGGCTCCTTGTTCTCGACCTCTGCCTATATGACCATATCTGGCAAATCCCCCATGACCGGGATTCTCGGGGATTCAGCAGCGGGAGGGTTTTTTGGCCCTGAAATCAAATATGCCGGATATGATCAGCTCATTTTTACCGGCAAAGCTCAAACGCTATGCTATGTCTATATCTGTGACGATCATGTGGAGATCCGGGATGCCGGGCATCTGAAGGGATGGGATATTTTTGAGACCACGGCCGCCATTAGAAAGGAACTCAGTGACAACAGTCTTCAGGTCGCAGCCATCGGTCCTGCCGGGGAAAATCTTGTCCGGTTTGCCACCGTGGCCTGCAATAACTCCCGGATGTGCGGAAGGACGGGCATGGGATGCCTCTTCGGCTCAAAAAATCTGAAAGCCGTCGTGGTCAAGGGAACCGGCATGGTCACCGCAGCAGATCCTCTGAAATTCATGGAACTCTGCAAAATTATTGATCAGCGCATTATGTCACACCCGGAATTTCAGGACCGCCATGATATGGGGTCCACGCTTTTGATGAAGGCCCTGAACGGCCTTGGCATCCTGCCGGTGAACCATTTCCAGAAAGGAATGGCTGATTATGTGGACAAGATCAGCGGTCAGACCCTGGCAAAACAGTACAAGGTCAAGAACAAGGGCTGTTTTAACTGCAATATCAATTGTTCCCGGTATTATATCACTCCGGAGGTGGAGAGCGAGGGTCCGGAATATGAAACCCTGTGCAGTTTTTCTTCACGGATCGGCAGCGACAACCTTGAATTTGCCCTGAAAATGAACCAGTATCTGAACCGCATGGGGTTGGATTCCCTTTCCACCGGAGAAACCATTGGCTGGGCCATGGAATGTGTTGAAAAGGGGATATTTGATAAAACCGATTTTGATGGCCTTGACTTTACCTGGGGCAACATCAAAACCATTCAAAAAATAGTGGATCTCATCATCAAACAGGAAGGGATCGGTGCTGAATTTGCAAAAGGCACCCGGCACCTGGCAGCCCTCATGGGAAAAGGATCTGAAAAATATGCCCTGCATGTTAAAGGGCTGGATGTCATCTGTGGTGATCCCCGTGGCATCAAGGCCTTCGGTCTTACCTATGCCATTGCCTCCCGGGGTGCCGATCACTTAAGGGCTGAACCCTTTTTCGAGCTGACCAACCGGTTTGACGAAGCTGAAAAACGATTCGGCATGCGGGATGTGGCAGACCGACTGTCCAACAACGGGAAAGCCGTGCTGGTGGAATTTACCGAACGTCAGGCCCTTTTAACCGATTGTCTGACCATGTGCAAGAATGTGGGTCTGAGTATGGATGTACTGGATTTTGAACTGGCTGCAGACCTCCTGAAGGCTGGGACAGGTCTGAAATTTACAGAAGATACGGTGAATAAATCCCTGCGAACCACCATCAACAACGACCGTTGGATGAATATCGACTTTGGCATCACGCCGGAACAAGATACCTTGCCGTACCGGTTTACCCATGAACCCTTATTGGAAGGAGAGTCCAAGGGGCAGGTGGTGCCGGTTCACGACATGGTGAAAGACTATTATAAAATCAAAGGCTGGGATGAAAACGGAGTGCCGCAAGAATGATGACAGAGAAAATATCCGGCGGGCGAACCACCTATGGCCATATTGTGGGAATCCTCATGACCGATTCCCAGAGTCCGAGAATCCCCGGTGATCCGGGCCATGCTGAAACCTTTTCTTTTCCTGTGATTTATGAGGTGTTGAAAGGTTTTCCTTTTGATGATCTTATCACCATTAAAAAAGGCCACATGGACATCCTTCTGAATCGGGCCAAGGCGCTTGAGGACAAAGGGGTGAGCCTCATCGTTGCAGATTGCGGGCTTTTCGGTCCCTTTCAGGAGGATATGAAGAAACATCTTCACGTCCCGTTTATCGGTTCCGCTCTGGATATGGTTCCCTTTTTGAATCGGTTTCTACCGCCGGATCGAAAAGTGGGCATTATAACAGGGGATACGAGACTTTTGAAGCCAGCTCATTTTGAGGCTTCTGGTATTGACTTGGAAACAATTTGTATAGCAGGCATGGACAACAGCTCAGAGTTTAAAAAGGTTGTCATTGATCGATCACCGGAGCTGAATATTGAAAAGATGCGACAGGGGGTGGTGGATGCCGCTTTAACTTTGTCCTCCAATCACCTTGGCGCCGTAGTTTTGGAATGCACCAATCTCATCTCTTTCCGGGCAGAGGTCCAGAAAGCCTTAAAAGTTCCGGTTTTTGATCTGGTATCACTGATTGAATTTTATGTTTCAGGTTTAAGACTTGCGCCTTTCCATACCACCTTTATATAAAAGAATCGGGTGATGGTTATTTCTCCTGCCAGACCGGAATTCGTTTTTCAAAAAATGCCTTGACGCCTTCCTTTGCATCATCCGTGGTGCAAAGGCGGGCAAAGGCTTCATTCATAAAGGCAAACCGGTCTCCATAACTCATGTCCTCCGATTGATAAAAAGCTGATTTGGCAATCTGTAAGGCAACAGGGCTTTTTAGCGCCAGTTCTTTTGCCCATTCCATGGCCTTTGCATCCAGTTCATTTTTGGGTACGATCTTATTGATCAGGCCAAGGGATAGGGCTTCTTCAGCCTTGATGAGATTGCCGCAGAGCAGAAGTTCCAGCGCTTTTTTTCGTCCCACACATCTTGCCACGGCAACAACAGGTCCGACGCAGTTAAGCCCCACATTGATGGCAGTCAACCCCATCTTGGCATTGTCTGCGGCAATGACGAGATCGGCAGCGGCAATGAGCCCCATGCCGTTGGCTGCGGCAACCCCTTGAAGCTGTGCAATGACCGGGGTCTTGATTTTGGAAATGGTGACCAGAGGGGCTTCCATATGCTCGATCCATTTCTGGTATTCAACAGGGGTTTTCCCCTCCAGTTCATTCACATCAATCCCGGCGCAAAAGGCTTTACCCGCTCCTTTTAAAAGTATGACCCGAACCGACGGATCGGCATCCAGTTCGCACAACGCCTGTTTAAGTTCTGAGGCCATTTGACTGCTGAAGGTGTTCATGCTGTCCGGACGGTTCAAGGTCAGGGTGGCGATATATCTTTCCTTTGTTTCAATGATCACCTGTTCAAATTTCATGATGGAGGGTCTCCTTTCGCAAAATTGTTTTTTTTACGCTGATTATTTCAGATAATGAAGGGAAAGAAAACAGGTTTTTATTCTTATCTCTTTTTCCAGACCGGGCAGAGTATTTCCCTATCCAGTCGGATATGCATTTTTTTTAGGGTTTCAGGGATGGCCAGAACCGATGTCCCGGAAAAGCCCATGGCATGATACCGGTTTCTGAGATATGAAAAATCGGCATTTTGAAGAAAATAGGTTAAGGCCTCTATCTGTTGTTCCATGAGGATTTTATTTTTTTCAGAGGAATCGGTTTTAAAATACTGTTGAATCAGACGTTCATATTCTTTTTTGGAAGCTGTTTCAATGCATTGCCGGCTTGTGTTCAGGGTGATTTCCATAAGAAAGGCCGGGGTTACAGTTTTTCAAATTTACCGGGATATTCCCGGGCAAGGTCCACATAAAGCTGTTTTCCATAGGTCCAGAAATCCTTGTGCCGCTTTTCAACATCACCTATAATTCCAAAGGGCACACCGCCTGCAATTTTTTCGTCCGGAACAATGGATTTCTGGGGGATGACACAGCCTTCCGCCACAATGGCCCAGGAGCCGATGATCACATCAAAGCCGATGACGGAGCCGATTCCGATAACGGCATGGGATTTGATGGTCCTGCCGTGGATAATGGCCCCGTGACCGACAGTGACAAGGTCCTCGATTTCAAGAATACCATCGGGCCTGATGTGGAGAATGGCATTCTCTTCTATAGCGGTTCCGTCTCCAATGATGATCTTGCCATAATCCCCCCTGACAATTGCCCCATGACCAATGTAACAGTTGTCACTTATGGTTACATCACCAATGACCCTTGCAGAATCGCTGATATATGAGTTATTTCCGATTTTTGGAATTTTTTCCCCATAACGGTATACGGCCATGTTTATCCTATTTGATTCCCTTAATCGGCAAGGTTTTTATAATTGCTTAATATAATTTTCAATTGGCTTTTAATATAGTCACAGGCGGATTCGGCTGTTTGAAGGGTCATGGTTGGAATGTCGGAAGAAAGCGTTTCTATTTTCCGATCTTCCAGGCCGGTTATTTTGTTGATGGCAAACACGTCCACCTCACCCTCATCCGGAAGAAGGCCGCATCCGCCGATGACACCCAGAAATTCATCATTATAAAAAATGGGCACCACCAGCTTGAGAAGACCGGCGTCACATTCTTCAATCACCGGTTTTTTACTTTGTCTGGCCTGGTTTGACAAATTTATATGGGCCACGGCACAGATAAAACTCTGTCCCTTATCAATAGATTTAATCACCGGGCATAATGAATTTGACCAGTTTTTGCTGCTGGTGATCCGTATGCCGTCTTTGTTAAAGACGGAACTTTGAAGTTGATAGGTGTTAACCAGGTCTGATTCAAGGTCGATCCATTTTTCAATGGGAAGAAGGTCGGTTAATTGCATTTTTTTAATTCATTCCTTAGTTTTTCTTGCAAGTCCTGACATATAATTTGTTAATGCTTGCTGCACAGTCCGTGCAGCAAGAGTTGCACAATGGAGATCTTCTTCCGGCAGCCGGCCGATGGCGGCCAAAACGGTTTCTGCCGTGATATCGGACAGCTCATCCGGGTCCCGGCCCAGGGTCAGTTCGGCTGCAAAAGAGCCGCTGACCATGCTGGAAGCACATCCATCAGTAAAATAGGAGGCTTTTGAAACCCGGTTGTTTTCAAATTTTAAATATATTTCCATCATATCACCGCATTCGCCGACAACTTTGGCAAAACCGTCCGGATTGTCCATTCGTTCATTCCATTTTGGATTGCGCCACCGGTCAAAGCCTTTTTCGCCAAGGGCCTGTTTTGCATCTTCAAAGATCTGGCTTTGAAGATTATCGATAAATTCATCCAACCGGTCCATGGTTAGAACTGCTTTCCGCAGCAACTGCCGGGTCCTGCGCAGCCTTCGGCTTTTCCGGGGGATGACCCGCAACAGGCCGTATCTTTAAACCCCGGCATGGTGTTTTTAACCGGTCCCGACATAGAGGAGGGGGCCGACATCTGTTTGGTCATATTGGTACTACCGCAGGATTGGCAGCAAGGCTGATCCTTTGTCCCGAAAATGAGGATTTCCGCTACCCTGCCGCAGTCCTCACATTTAAATTCATATAGAGGCATGCCTCTCTCCTTTACTTTTTACCAGTGACCGTCCTTGTTGGCGCCCTCAGCATAAACAGCCCCGCCCTGTTTAAATTTCTGGATCACATCAATGACCCTTCCGCTTTGATCGCTCACAACCTTAACACCAGCCGCATCCAGAGTTTGAAATGCATTGGGGCCGCAGAAACCGGTCAAAAGGACCTCGGCGTTTTTATCACTGACCATGGCCGCTGCCTGGATACCCGCACCCTTGAAAGCGTTTTTATTATTACCATTGTCAAAGGCTTCAAACTCAAGGGTTTCCGTATCTACAACGAGGATGTAGGCAGCTCGTCCAAATCTTGGATCGAGCGATGAATCCAGAGTTTTCCCCTGGGCACTAACTGCTATTTTCATTTTGTTTCTCCTCTTTTAAACCGAATTAGACCTGTCCGCCGCCACCGCCACAGACCTGGTCATTTTTGATTTCACTCAGTTTGCCGGCAATGAGGT
Source organism: Desulfobacula sp. (assembly GCA_020048635.1). Lineage (GTDB taxonomy): Bacteria > Desulfobacterota > Desulfobacteria > Desulfobacterales > Desulfobacteraceae > Desulfobacula. The sequence continues at coordinate 42,107 of JAIFMF010000116.1, forward strand.
CCTTTACCACAGGTTCAATGTCAGTGCGCTGATCATCGTGATACACATCAATCCCGACCTGTCTGAAGCCCATGAGCGGCCGCATGCCGATACCGCCGACCACAAGAGCGCTGACCCGGTTTTCAGAAAGAAGATTGACCGGGACCATACAGCCGCCCTGGACATGTTCCTGGTTTTGAAGGATGGATACGTTTTTAATTTCACCATTTTCTACGTCTACCAGGGTGAATACGTCACAATGTCCGAAATGTCCGGCCCTTGTTCCATTAAGTCCGCCCTGGCCGTTTGAAGGGATTGCAATTCTTCCGCTTTTCATAATTTTATTACTCCTATAAATGTTTAAGTATTGGGTTCACAGGGGCATTGAATGACGGCAGGGACAGGATATTGTCCCAGATTTGCCGCACCTCCATACTCGCCTGTGACTGATGATTGTATTCAAAAATGGTTTGCGCCTGTATCATGGCCTCGGTAAAGGTCTGATCAAAGGAAATTCTACCCACAACCGGCATGCTGGCCTTTTGGGCAATGGCCATGATTTTTTCTGTTTGTTTCGGGTTCAGGTCGTATTTATTGATACAGACCATGGCCGGAATATTAAAATGCTTTGAAAGTTGCCCCACTCTTTCCATGTCATGGATACCGGAAACCGTAGGTTCTGAAACGATCAGAATCGCGGTTGCCTGGCCGATGGAGGCAATGACCGGGCATCCGATGCCGGGAGGGCCATCGGTCAGGATGAGATCCAGATTGTTTTTGATGGCCAGCTTTTTTGCTTCTCCCCGGATAAGGGCGACCAGCTTCCCGGAATTTTCCTGAGCAATGCCGAGCCTGGCATGGACCATGGGACCGAACCGCGTGTTGGAAATATACCACTGGCCGCAGATGGTTTCTGGAAAATCAATGGCTTTTTCAGGACACAGATCCACACAGACCCCGCAGCCTTCGCAGTCAATGGGGTCAATTTCAAACGAATCTTTAACCGCCCCGAACCGGCAGACTTCGATACACCGGCCGCATTGGGTGCAGAGTTCTTTGTTGATGACGGCCTCATGACCGCCTTTGAATTCAATGGTCTTTTTAAAATCAGGTTTCAGGATCAGATGAAGGTCTGCTGCATCCACATCTGCATCACACAGGACCATGTTCTGGGCCAAAGAGGCAAAAGCCGCTGTGATGCTAGTTTTCCCGGTGCCACCTTTTCCGCTTAAAATCACCAGTTCTCTCATTTGCCGCCTTCCTTTTTGCCAACGATCTGCGCGATCTTTTTGAACAGGTTCTGAAATTTTGTTTTGTATTCAGGCATTTTTTCTATGATCATCTCTCCTCTGGAATAGATTTGTGCTATTTTTTTATCAAAGGGGATTTCCATGAGTACAGGAATGTTTTCTTTTTCAGCATATCGGTTCACTTCATCATTTCCAATGCCGACCCGGTTGATGACAAGTCCGCAGGGGATGCCGAGAATTTTCACTGTTTCAACGGCCAGTTTCAGGTCATGAAGGCCGAAGGGGGTGGGTTCTGTGACCAGAAGAATAAAGTCTGCCTTATTCATGGCCGCAATAACCGGGCAGGAGGTTCCGGGCGGGGCATCGATAATGGTGATCAGATTCGGGTCTGTATAAGACCGGATCTTTTTGATGATGGGCGGCACCATGACCTGGCCGATGGAAAGCCTCCCCTGAATAAAAGCAATGCCTTTGACCGATCCATGCTCAATGTCCCCCAGGGATCGGTCTTTTTCCATAACAGCATTCTCAGGGCAGATTTCAAAGCAGCCGCCACAGGAATGACACAGATTTTCAAAGACCAGAACGTCTTTTTTAAGTACGGCAAGAGCACCGTATCGGCAGATGTTCATGCATTTTTTGCAGAAGGTGCATTTTTCAAGATCAATTCTGGGTACCGGTGCGATAACCGGTTCTTTTTTATGGATCACCGGGTTAAGGAAAAGATGGACATTGGGCTCTTCCACATCACAATCAAAAAGCTGGACGCAGCTTTCGATAGAAAGGGCAAGATTGGTTGCAACCGTGGTTTTCCCGGTCCCTCCTTTACCGCTGGCAATACTGATAATCATTGTTTTATGTCCCCTTTTAACGGTTTCACCTGATCCGATATCCGGCGGATACGGGCAAGATGATCTATAAGCCTTTGGGCCTCAGCTTTTCCCGGCATTAGAGAAAATTGCATCAGAACTCCCAATCCTTCATATGCCTCATGAAATTCTTCTTTAGACAGGGTGCTTAATACCACACAGTTGAGCATGGCATTTTGGGTGATGATTTTTTCGACCAGTTTTCTGCCGGTCATATCCGGCAATTGTTCATGAAGCAGGATGAGATCAAATTTCCCCTGGGAAAGAATTGAAAGCGCTTTTTCTGCCGTATCGGTCCATTCAGTTGCGATCCCGTTTTCTGAAAATGAAACTCCAAGGGTTTTAAACACATTTTTTTCCGGGCTCACGAGAAGTATCTGGGTCATATCTGTGGTGTTCTCCTTTGGTCTTTTTTTTGTTGTATTGCCGTTTATATCCGTCAAAGCGAGATATAACGCACCCACTGCGAGTTCAGCACAATGGAAATGGTCTCCCGGAAGCGTTTCCAGAAATCGGTTCACCTTTTCGGGTGAAATCTCCCATGCCGCTTCAATTGTTTTTCCCATGGCTAACTTTGCAACCGTATTGCAGCAGGCGGTTGTGTTCATGCAACCGTGAACATCAAAAGAGACCGATTGCAGAATATTGTCTTTGCAGATTAGAAAAAATTCAGCCGTATCCCCGCACTCTCCGGTCCTTTTGCCGTACCCGTCCGGATCGGCAAGCCTTTCAATTCTGTCGGTGCTGAGGGCCATCTCAATATAGTGTAGTGAATGGGTGTTGAAAAAATCAGTCTGATCCTGGTGCATATGTATTCCTTTTTAAAAAAACATGAACATCAATGGCATATAGCAAAGGCCATGCCATGGATTCAGGTTTATTTTGTATTTATAAAGTAATCAATTATTTTAATATGTTAGAGTAAAAAAAGAAAATAAAATGGTTTATGGGGAATAAGTGTGGTCGCAGAAATGCGACAGGTGGGGAGCGGACTAGTCGAGGATCATATCCCCATCGCTTTCCATTCTGGTTGTGGATTATGTCTTGACATCTTTATTGCTATAGGATTTAAACTATCCATCATGTATGGCAGAAAAACAGAGATTTCAGTGGGAATTTTTATGATTGCGGGCATTGCCTGCATCATTCTTCGGGGGAAATGATGAAACGGTTTCAAATGGCCTTTCTTATTTTTTTTACGGTATCGGTTTTCTTACCGGCCGACAATTGTTTTGCATCGGCTGTTCAGGATCAATTGAAGGGCACTATTAATAAAATTATCGGAATTCTAAAGGACCCCTCTTTAAAAGGGGATGCATCCATTAAACAAAGAAGAGAAAATCTTCGTAAAGCGGTTTCTGAAAGATTCAGTTTTGAAAAAATGTCCCAGTTGTGCCTTGGTAAGCACTGGAAGGACAGGACGGATGATGAAAAAAAAGTGTTTATCGAATTGTTTGGAAGACTTCTCGAGGAAACCTATATTTCCAAGATCGAGGGGTATACCAATGAAAAAGTCGAATATTTAAAAGAATCCATTACGGATAAAAAAGCTCAGGTCAATACCCGGATTATCACTGAGAAAATTGAAATTCCCATTGATTATCGGTTATACCAGGAAAAGGACGGGTCATGGATGGTCTATGATCTGATCATCGAAGGCGTCAGTCTTGTGGGAAATTACCGTTCCCAGTTTGATGAGATTCTTCAAAGGGATAATTATAAAAAGCTCATTGATGAGCTGAAAAAGAAAATCGAATAGGACCATCATCAATGGCGGAGACGTTACAGCCCTGTTATTTGTGCCAGCACAACAGATATATTATCTTTTCCTCCACCGGCATTAGCCTCATTTATAAGATTCTCAGTCTTTGTTCGAATGTCTGAACTTGACTTCTCCAGGTGCTTTTTAATCAAGTCATCCGCTACCATATCGGTAAGACCGTCTGAGCAAAGCAGAAAAAGATCGCCAGGGAAGATAGTTCCTTTTAATATATCCAGGGCTGGATTTTTTTTAATTCCCACTGCTCTTAAAATAACATTCTTAAATGAATGTCTGACAGCTTCTTCCTGAGTTATCAACCCTTGGGTCAACTGCTCCTGTACAAGGGAATGATCCGTGGTCAACTGCTTTAAAGTCCCCTTTCGGAGGCGGTATGTCCGGCTGTCACCCATGTGACCGAGGATAAAACAGTTGTCATGGAACGCCAGCAATTCTGCCGTGCATCCCATGCCTTCGCAGCCTGCAGTGCTTTCTGCATATTCTAAAATACGATCATTGGCAATCTGAAAAGTTTTTTGAACCCGATCAGATTCCCCATCCTCTGAATTTTGTATTATGGAAAAAATCTCCTGGGCGGTCTCGGCAAATATCCGGCTTGCAATATCGCCTGCTGCAGTCCCCCCAATACCATCGGCAACAAGGCAAAATTCCTTATCCTCATTGACCAGTATGGTGTCTTCATTTTTCTTTCTACAAAGCCCCTGGTCTGTTTTTCCAAACAAAAAGAATCTGTTCATTTTATTTGAATCTCTCCATCATGAATTCTACCAGATTGGATTCATCATATGCGATGTTCAAGCGTTTTCTGAGTTTTGTCAGATCATCATATATTTCTTTGCCGGACTTGTATCTCATGTCTTTATTTTTTTCGAGACATTTCATTACAATATCATTCAGCTCGTCCGGTATATCCGGTCTTAATTCAATAATAGGCGGGATGATGAATTGGGGAATAGTGCTTAAGGCTTCTAATTCGTTGTTGAAATGATATAATTTTTTTCCGGAAAGTATTTCATAAAAGATGATACCCAGGGCATAAAAATCCGACTGGTGATCGGTCTCTTTCCCCAAAGCCTGCTCAGGTGAAAGATAGGATAATTTCCCCTTGATCACACCTGCCTGAGTAAAACTGGGTTCGGACCGGGCCTTGGAAATTCCAAAATCGCTTATCTTAACCTCGCCCTTAAAGGATATCAGCATATTCTGAGGACTGATATCCCGATGAACAATATTCAACGGTTCCTGCGTGTCCTCACTTTTTTTTGTATGAGAGTAGTAAAGGCCTGCACTGATTTTCTGGATTAAAAATATTGAAAGGTCAACAGGCAGGCCTTGTTTTTCATGGGCCATGATCTCCGCAAGATTTTTTCCTTCAACATATTCCATTGCAATAAAACTTGCATTATTTATTTTGATCAAATCAAAGATTTGTACAATGTTTGGGTGTTGAAGCATTGCTGCAAGTCTAGCTTCTCGTACAAACATATCAACAAAACTCTGATTCTGGGATAGATGAGGAAGTATTTTTTTTATGGCAACGGTTCTTCTGAAACCATCTTGCCGAATGTGGTCCGCAAGGTACAATTCAGCCATTCCGCCCTGGGCAAGTTTTTTTGTCAACAGATAAGGGCCGACTTTATTGGTTTTTTCGAATTCTTCAAGTGCTCTCGCTCTTTTTTTTCTGATCACCCTGTCGGTAACCACTAAAGCGCCCATAAAGATAATACAGTTTACTATCCACAAACTCAAAAGCAGGGCATTGTATTTTTCAAGCGGCATATCCAGTTCCCGGGCATCCAGTCCAAAAATAAGCTTACCTATTTTTATCTGAGAAAAAACAATGTCGCTTGTGAAGCTGATGATGATGCTTTTATGATACTCTCTTCGTTCTATTGAAAGAGTATCTGTTGTTTTTAATATTTCAACACTGTTGGAAGGCATGTATTGATCACCAATAGCGTTCGGGTCACTATGGGCAATGATAACCCCATCATGATCCAGAATGGCAGTAAAAACCGGCTTGTTTTTTTTCCCCAGCTCTCCTATTGCAACATTTAAAGTGAGAATATCTTTTTCCAGTAAAGGGGCATTGATTTTTTCACCCATATTATTTGCAGCCTGAATTCCGTTGTTAAAAAAATCATTCCGGTATTTTTCCTGGAAATTTCGAATAAACCCGTGGCCAGCCAAAGACAGCAGAAAAAAAGCCACCAGGTAAATCAATAGAGGGTTTTTATTTCTGCTGATGAATTCATTTTTCATCATTCTTCCTATAAAACCGGCAGGCAGTCCGGTCGCCACTTTTTTGGCCCATGTGATGGTTGTTGATACTTTTTCACCGACAGACATAATTGTTCTCCAATAAACAATACAATAATATTTTTAATCAGCCGCAATTTTATTTATTATTTTAGTGCACTGGGCGACCATAAGTCTTTTAAGCCAACTTAATTCTTCAACCTTTGATAGATCTGAGAGTAACACGGAAGGATTGACCCCGGGATACTGCTTAAGAACAGAAAATTTTTCAAGATCAGGTGTACGAAACCGGTTCTTAGAAAAATTTTCATGTTTGCCGCACAACGGGCAAAAAAATTCAGTATCCTCAGAATCAGGAGACACAGGGTTTTGGGGAGACTTGAAATTTGTCGCCAGGATTGGCCACCGGAGGCGAAAATCCTTGTAATTCGTAATTCCAAAGAAAAGAACAATGACCAGTAGACTCAGCCCTGCAAACAGGAAAAAATTGTGTTGTAATTGGCCGATATTTCCCGCAGAAAGTGATATCAAAACTTCTCCGACCTTGGTACTGGAAAAAGTTACTTCAGAAGAAAAAGTCATTCCCCGCTGGTTATTCGGCTGGGTAACCCGCCAGTAGTGAACATCATCCAGAACGCCCGATTTCTTTCTATTGAGGGTGAAAAATTGCTCTTGATCAGTGTAGGCAATGATTTTATTTTTATGATCAATAATCGATGCAAAAACTACCTCAGGTTTTTCTGTAATCTTGTCTATGAGTCTGCTCAGACGATTTATATCTCTCTCCAAAAGAAGCAGCCCTGACTGGCTGGAAATATCTTTTGATATGGAAACCCCTGTCTTGATTAACGCCTGCCTGCGATTCCTCTCCCAGATATTGATGAAGATATAAATAAGCAAACAGAGAACAAACCACGCAACCAGAATCAGTATGATTTTTTTTCCAGAAAGTTGAAAAGAACTTTTTTCGCTTGTCATCATAGAAAATTGTATCCTCCCGGAAGTGCCTGGATCATGACGCCTGAATGATAATGGCGTCGGTTTATAATCAAAATGGAAAAAATGATAAAAAATTGTCAATGGATTTGACCTATATAAAAAAAGTCTTTATGTCAAGCTGCTTATCAAAATTTAGAATAATTTGACCAGAGAAAATAGAACAAGACTTTTTTAACAAAATATCCTTGCATTAAAATGGGATATGATATTAAAAAAGGACATAAAACTTTTAATAAATTTTCTTTAAGGCTGTGGGAGAAATGAAAATGAATAAAATACTCACCGTAACAATTTTATTGACATTGTTGATTTCCGGATGTGTTGAAACTTCTGTAAAGCCGGAGCCCCCACCTCAAGAATTAAGTCTTACGCAGCAACACATGATAAAAGGAGAAACTTTAGAGAGAGAAAACCGATTGCTCAACGCCCTGGAACAATATCGGCTGGCCCTTTCCCTTGATCCTGGAAATGAGCAGGCAATTCAACATGAAAAAAGGGTTTCGTCTTTGCTCTGGGAGCAAGCGCAGCCGTATTATATGAAAGGATTGGAATTAGAACGTAAAGGACAATATGAACCCGCTAAATCAGAGTATTTAAATGCCCTGCAGATCTGGCCGGAGCATGAAGAGGTAAAAAAAAGAGTAGCGCTTCTTGAGGAAAAGGGAAAAGAACCGGATTATATAGTTCATATACTGACATCGGGTGAACTTCTTTCGAAACTTGGAAAGGTCTACTATGGAGATACGAAGAAGTATACACTTATTACAGAATTTAATTCTATTAAAGATGTTACAAGGGTCCGAGAAGGAGAAAAATTGAAAATACCGATTATCGCAGGTGTTTCTCTCCAGGATCTTAAAAAGAAACAAGAAGAGTATCTCAATTTGAAAAAAAATGAGGCTTCGGCGGCCAAAATCAAAAAGGCCAATGATGAGATAACCGCAACGTCAGGCGAAACGGCTGCTGAGCCTGAAACGATGGTGCCATCCGCCGAAAAAGCCATAGTACCCAATAAAGATGCTGTAAAAGGGATCACTCAGGAGAATATTTTGCCATCTTCTAAGAGTGATCCCTATGTGCAGGGAATAGAGCTGTTTAACCAGAAAAAATTCTCAGCATCCATTCCCCTGTTTCTGTCGGCAGCAAAAGATAATCCAGGCAATGAAACTATCCGTGATTATCTTTTCAAGGCGCATTTTCAACAGGCATTGGTATTGTTTAATGCAGAGGACTACCTGTCGGCAAAAGACAATTTTGAATCAGCGCTCAAATATGACAAAAAATGTGAAAAATGTTCGGATTATATTGAAAAATGTGAAACGACCTATAAGGAGAAGCACTATAATCTGGGCATCCATTATTTTGGGAAGGAGCAATTGAAAAAGGCAATTGAAGAATGGGAACTGGTGAAAAAGATTGACCCTGGTTATAAAGAGCTGGCCCCGAATATGCAAAAAGCGGAAATGCTGCTTAAAAGACTTGAAAGTATAAAAAAGAGTAAGTCTGAATGAAACAGCCTGCAAAAATAATTGTCCAGCTTGTACATATCCATGGCGCCCTGAAAGGAAAAATTCAGGGGTTTTCCGGTCATGAAATCACCATTGGCCGCAATTCATCCTGTGATCTTCAGTTTCCCCAGGATCTTGTTGTTATCTCACGAAAGCATGCCACCATTGTCAGGGAAGGAAACCGATTTAAAATAGTCGACCAGAGCACCAATGGAACTTTTGTCAATGGCGAAAGGATAACCGAGGCCTATTTAAAAAACGGTGATGTGATCTTTTTCACCCAGGACGGACCCAAGGTCAGTTTTCTGACCCAGGTTGATGAGACATCTGATATCCTGACGCCTTCATTTCCCCTGCCGGAGCTTGATACTGATAAAACGCCCATTCAATCAGTGCTCCATCAGCCGGTGACTGAACCCCAGGCAGTACCTCCACAATCCGTGTATCACATCGAAACCACCAAAGTTCCCCTGATAGTCCAATATGGGCCTGTTCTGAAAGCCTTTAATGAACTTCCCATTACCCTTGGGTCTGATAATACCTGCGATCTGGTATTGGATCACCCTTCATTGGCCGGTCAGCATGTTCAAATTTTTTTCAGCCAGGGGAGCTACAGGGTTAAGGATCTTACCGGTCGCAACCCGGTTCTGATAAACAGCCAGCCGATCATTTCTCCTTCCCCTTTAATGCCTGGCGATCAGCTTTTCCTTACATCCAATGGGCCTGCGTTTCATTTTCTGGAAGGCGGTCGTATGGCTGAAATAAACATGCCGCAAAAAGAGGCGGCCAGTGACAGTGGAAGCACAGCACCCCGAAAAAGCGAGGAGCCTTCGAAGAAGAAAAGTGGTTCCTTGTTTAAAAAGCTTTTTCGGTAAGTATTTTTTATGTTTTAAAATCCGGAGTCAATGATGCGCATTATTCAGATGGACGAAATCATAAAGATCAGTAAAGAACGCGCAGATAGAGAAGTCGCCTTGAGTAAAAATATTTATAACATCCTGAATGGCCCCCGGTGGCTCCCGAAAATTACTGAATTTGTTGCTACCGCCACTTACCAGCTACTCTATCACGGATTTGATGAGGCCAAATTGAATGCTGCCATGGCAGAGGAGCCTCGCCTTGAAGTCTGGGGTAAGGGAGTCGGCAACGATTATATAGAGAAGACAAGATACCTTTGCGAGCATCGAAAGCTCCTGAATGCAGGAGACTGCTCGGATCTTATACGGCTTTTTGGAAGTTTGGTTGAGGATAAAAAACACCTTCTATCCAATAGCCAACTGGGCTATGTTGATAGAAAGAGGTTGGAAAAGCGTGTTGGAGGCGAGGAGGCTCACTGGGGAGCCTCACGGGCCAGAGGCAAGGCAGGAGAAAAAGCAAGTGAACCCCGACATGTCATTGCCGGCAGAAATAAAATGCTGGAGCAAAGGCGGCTGAAAGCTTTCAGCGGGATAACACTCACAAGATTAAAAAGAGAAAGCACGGTGAGGAAAATAGATGTCGCATTTGGATTGCCGGCTGGGTGTGATATTTCCGGAACCACGGCAGACTCTATTTTTTTTGTGGAGCTGATGAGAGATTTCATCGCCGGCGATGTCCTGGCAAGCATGAACATTACGGACAAGGATATTAAAACCATCCAATTGCTCCCCCTTGCCACCATGGTTTCCCAGGCTCATCACACTGTTCTGGAATGCGCCTTGACCCTGACGTTGAACAGATATATGAAATACCATGCTGGCTATTATGACACGTTGATTCCCATTGGCGGTTGCGATAGTGAAATCGAAAATATCCTGAAAGATGCCGGTAGAAGAGCTGCTGAAAGCCGATTAAATATTTTGTGTTATTTGAGTCCCAAATTAAAGTTTGAAGCATATCAAATGATGACATATGATGAAATTGAATTGTTTAAAAAGATTGCACAGATGACCCATGACACCCTGTTGACATGGAAGGCCAGCCGGTCTCCCCTTCTTCAGGAAGAAGCGATGGCCATCACCGGAAAGGCATATCTATACCATGTAATAAAACAATAGCCCGACACTCTGATTTTTCTAACCCTTAACCGAGAGCCTTTATGTTAACCCAGGAAAATAAACTTTTTTCAATCAAAACACCCCTTGGCAAAGATGTTCTGCTGCTCGCCCGGTTTGGCGGCCAGGAGGTCCTGTCGGAAATTTTTCAGTTTGATATGGATTTGTTTTCCGAACATCCCTCCATTCCGTTTGAAGATATCATCGGAAAAAATGTCACGGTTTCTATTCTCCTGGCAGATGGCAGTAAACGGTTTTTTAATGGTCTGATATCGCGTTTCAGCCGGGAATGTGCCTGCAATGAGCCTGGAGGAAGCCCCTCTTTTTTTGATTATTCCGCCACACTGGTGCCCTGGACCTGGCTTTTGACCCGGACCTCTGATTCCCGGATATTCCAGAACCTTTCGGTGCCGGATATTGTTGAAAAAATTTTTCATGAAAAAGAGTTTTCGGATTTCAAATTCAACCTGACTGCCGCTTATCAACCAAGAGAATATACCGTTCAATACCGGGAAACGGATTTTGACTTTATTTCAAGGCTGCTGGAAGAAGAAGGGATCTATTATTTTTTTATGCACGAGGAGGGTAAACATACCCTGGTGATGGCTGATCATTCCGGAGCGAATGAGCCCTGTCGGATGCAGGAATCCGCTAAATTCAAATTGAGTGGCGGCGAGTATTTCAACCGTGGGGATCAGATTGACAGCCTTAAGATGGCAAAAGAGATCCAGGCAGGTAAATATACGTTAAATGATTATAATTTTAACACCCCCAATACGGATCTGAAGGTCACCACAAATACCACAATTGTCCTTGGGCCGGGTGAACGGGAAAAATATGACTATCCCGGAGGATATTCTAAAATAGACACCGGAGACACATTAACCAAGATTCGGATGGAGCAGGAAGAATGTCGTATCACCACTTTGAGCGGTACCAGTGATTGCCGGGCCTTTGCCAGCGGCTATCGTTACAAACTGGAAGACTGTCCACAGGACGCTTGGAATAACCAGGACTATCTTTTGACCCGTATCAGACATAGGGCTGACCAGTCAGCAACCTATTTATCCGGCGTATCCGCATCAGGAAAAGGGGACATCTATAAGAACGATTTTGATTGTATTGCCCATGGGATACCCTTCAGACCCCTGCGGCGCACACCGAAACCTGTCGTTAAAGGGGTTCAGACGGCATTTGTTGTGGGTCCTAAAGGGGACGAAATCTATACCGATCCGCATGGACGGGTGAAGGTCCAATTCCACTGGGATCGAGAGGGCCAGCACGATGGAAACAGCTCCTGCTGGCTGCGGGTCAGTCAATCCATGGCAGGTAACGGCTGGGGGGCAATGGTTCTGCCCAGGGTTGGACATGAAGTCATTGTCGAGTTCATCGAAGGTAATCCGGATCGGCCCATCATCACAGGTCAGGTGTATCACGCCATCAACCGGCCACCCTATCAATTATCCGATGAAAAAACCAAGAGCACGTTCAAATCAAACAGTTCTCCCGGCGGCGGCGGGTTCAACGAATTCCGCTTTGAGGACAAAAAGGGTCAAGAGCAGATTTTCATCCATGCCGAGAAAAATCAGGATATCCGGATAAAAAACGATCAATGCGAATGGGTTGGCAATGAACGTCATTTGACCGTGGTGGGCGATCAACTTGAGAAAACCGGTGGAGATAAGCATATCACGATCATAGGGGACCGCAACGAAAGAATAGGGATGAAATATGTTCTTGATGCGGGAGAGGAAATCCATCTGAAAGGGGGGGTAAAGGTCATCGTCGAGTCAAGCATGCAGATATCTCTCAAGGTCGGCGGCAATTTCATTGATATCCTACCCTCCGGTATCTCCATCCAGGGGGTTATGGTGAATATCAACAGTGGCGGCTCACCTGGATCAGGTTCAGGATCATCGCCAAAGATGCCAAAGGAGCCCTCCACATGAAGCAGAATCAGAGCAACAGGGAATAAAAGAAAATGTCGATGCAGGTATGTATGGGGGCAATGCTGAAATGCAGTTTTGGCCTGGCACCAAGCGCATTTGTGGTGACACCGGAGAAGGGGGTGGTAACGACTACACCCGCTGCAAATATCATGGATCAAGTCCCCATGAAGAACATCATGCCCTTTGGCATGTGCACGACCCAGTCAAACCCGGCCGTGGCGGCGGCTACCTCGGCAGCCACCGCAGCAGCGAGTGGCGTTTATACCCCAGCGCCGGCTCCCTGCTTACCGGCAACAACGTCTCCCTGGGTTCCCGGATCACCAACAATGCGCATCGCCGGTCAGCCAGCATTAAACGACACATCAATCTTACAATGTGCCTATGGGGGTGTCATTTCAGTGATAAGTCCGGGACAATTTCAGGTCCAGATTCCTTAGCAACAGCAGCCAATTTATTAAATGAAAAGATATTTAAAACCTTCTCCATCCATATCCACTTCAATCTTTTTGACAGGCTCTCCCTTGGCCATCATTGAGAGCATCTCACGACTCATTTCCGGAAGCAGGGTATTGGTCAGAATATGGTCCACATTCCTTGCCCCGCTATCCACTTCTGTGCAGCGCTGAGCAATGGCATCAATAACCGTCTCTTCATAAACAAATTCAACCTGCCGGTTTTCTTTCATCCTTTTTTTAATTTTGTCCAATTTAAGCTGAATGATGCGCTTCATATTGTCATCCGTAATAGGAAAATAGGGAACAATTTTCATACGGCCGAGAAAAGCTGGTTTAAAATGGGCTTGAAGGTCCGGGCGTAGCATCTCTGTAAGTGTTTCAGGGTCAGGAAGGCTTTGTTTATCTCTGCATAGTTTCATGATCAGATCGGTTCCCAGATTTGAGGTGAGAATGATCAAGGTGTTTTTAAAATCAATGACACGTCCCTCTCCGTCTTCCATCATGCCCTTGTCAAAAACCTGGTAGAACATCTCTGTCACGTCGGGATGCGCTTTTTCAACCTCATCCAGAAGGACAACACTGTAAGGTCTTCTCCTGACCGCTTCCGTAAGCACGCCGCCTTCGCCGTATCCCACATATCCCGGCGGAGAGCCTTTGAGACTCGAAACGGTATGAGCCTCCTGGTATTCAGACATGTTGATGGTGATCATGTTTTGTTCACCACCATAGAGAAGCTCTGAAAGGGCAAGAGCAGTTTCGGTTTTTCCAACCCCGCTGGGACCGACCAGCATGAATACACCCGTGGGTTTGGAAGGATCTTCAATTCCTGCATGGGCAATCTGAATGACTTGTTCAATGGCTTTAAGCCCGTAATCCTGACCGATAATTCGCTGTTTAAGCTGATCGCTTAACGTCAGTACGGTATCAATCTCATCGGAGAGCATGCTGCCGGTGGGGATTCCAGTCCACCCGGAGATAACACTGGAAATGGTGTCTGAATCCACTTCAATATGAACCAGAGGATCATCTTTCTGTCGTTCGATGAGTTCTGATTCAAGTTTCATCAGCTCAGTCTGCAGTGCTTCAAGTCCATCACCGGGATTTTCTTCTTCGACATGAAGGTCTTGTATCTTTTTGTGAAGATCCCGGATTTTTCCAGCTATCTCCATCTCTTTTTCCCATTGATCGGTAAGCCGGGAAAGAGTTTTTTGGGCCATCTCTTTTTCTTTTAGAATGACAGTCATTCTTTCCTCATGGTTTTTCCCAAGGGCAGTTTCCTTTTTCAAAATAGCCATCTCACGGTTCAATTGATCAATCTGTCTGGATGCATCTTCAACAGAAGGGGGGTTGGTTGTCAGCCCGATTGCAATTCTGGCACAGGCCGTATCCAATACACTGACGGCCTTGTCAGGAAGCTGCCGACCTGAGATATATCTTGAAGATAGACGGACGGTTTCTTTTAATGCCTCATCAGTAATCATAACCTGATGGTGTTTTTCCAGAAACGGCGCAATGGCCCTCATCATTACCAGGGCCTTTTCTTCGTCAGGTTCTTCGATCTTTACTACCTGGAAGCGTCTGGCCATGGCCGCATCTTTTTCAAAATATTTTTTATACTCTGCCCAGGTGGTGGCGGCAATCGTCCGCAGTTCACCCCTGGCAAGCGCAGGTTTCAATAGATTTGCAGCATCCCCTGATCCGGCAGCCCCGCCTGCGCCGATCAGGGTATGGGCTTCGTCAATAAATAGGATAATCGGCACAGGAGAGGCCTTCACCTCATTGATGACGGATTTTAACCGCTCTTCAAATTCACCTTTAATCCCTGCTCCGGCCTGGAGAAGACCCAGATCCAGGGTATGAATGGCAACATTTCTCAAGGCGGGCGGGACATCCCCCTGTGCAATTCTCAAGGCAAATCCTTCCACAACGGCTGTTTTCCCAACTCCGGCTTCACCGGTAAGAATGGGGTTGTTCTGCCTGCGACGAATCAGAATATCCACCATCTGTCGGATCTCAAAATCCCGGCCCAAAACAGGATCTATTTCTCCATTTTGCGCTTTTTCGGTCAGGTTGACTGTATACAAAGCAAGGGCCTGAGACTTTCCAGCACCTGGCGTCATGGTTTTTTCCGCTTTCAGAGATCGGCTGTCCCCGATGCGCGCTTCCTCTTGTTCAGCCGATCCGGAGGTCAGATCAAAAAAAGAGGCTTTCAGAGTTTCGAGAGAAATCTTTTTGAAAAGAGAGGATGTTGAATAAAGCGCCCTTGAGGATTCCTGGCCAGATAGCAGGGCAAGAAGAATATGACCGGACCGAACAGACGGGGCGGCAAATTCAATGGATGCAAAAAGCCAGGCTTCTTTGATCATATTGGGGATTCTGGGGGAAAGGGCAGGGGTTCGTGCATTTCCTGTTTTAAAGGTCTCCATGACATCTGTGAGATCCCTGATAAGGTGGGACTCATTGATTTCAAAATAGGTCAGTATTTTTTTAAAATCCGTATTCTGAATATCTAGGAGTTTTAAGAAAAAATGCTCCAGTTCAACATCATACTGGGTATGTGAAAGGCAGAGCCCGGCCGCTGATTCCAGGCTTTTTTTACAGATCGTATTCAGTTTTCCGATAAGAGATTTAAGGTTTGATACAGGCATATCCACTCCTTTGAGATTAAACTGTTTTTCGGGTTGATCGCTGCACATCCTGAAGATCAACTTCCTGAAACGTAATATATGGATCTTCGATAAATGTGTATCCCGGACTGGATGCGAATGTGGTCCATCCGAGAAAAGTTGCGTCAGGACTTTTTTGGCCAAGGATACAGTTTGGCACATCTTCCTTTTTCAGAGATATTCTGATTTCAAATTCAAATTCTATTCCCACCATGTATCGGATTAAAGAGAAAACCGGGAGAAGCAGATCTCCCGTCGGCATGAATCGTTTATAGATCTGATAGTCGGCAGGACCCAGGTTTACCCTGAATTTGGTCTGGCACTCCGTCACCTGGCTTCCGCAGACCGCATCTCCACCAAGGGTTGAATTGGCGCTGCCAAGGCGGGTCAAATCAGCGTCCTCAAAGGGGATTTCCCGCTCCACAAACTGGTCCACCTGGGTTCTTGTTCCTGAAAAATATTCGATGACCGCTTCAATGCTTGCTGCAGATGCCACGGGCAATGCGAGCAGGCCCGTGTAAAAACTGAGGGATTCCCTTGGAAGTCCCAGCATTCCCACCATTCCAGAGGTTCCAAGCCCTGAGAGGCTGAGAAGATATCGAGACAGACGGTCCCCGGCTCCGGGTGAGTAGTTTTCAGGGAACCGATGTTTTTTCCAGGCCAGATAAAAAAGGGAAATCAGTCTATGATGAAAGATATTGAGAAAATCTACAAAGGAATGATCCTTCTTCTTTTCTCTTTCTACGGCAAGTTCGTTGTACCAGTTGGGAAGAAGGCCAGAGGGACCGATCAGCCCCATAAAGGCCACTTCCATCTCCGTCCGGTTTTGATCACTGTTTTTTCTCAGACCGGAAATATCGCTGGCTGGAAAGGCAAATCCCGGCTTGACTGAAAAACGGACAGGCTCCTGGCCTGGCTCCAGAGTTTGACCCAGTTTTTTTTTGTCTGGGGCAAATTTTTCAACTAGCTCAACAGCCTTGAAAAAAGAAAACTCATGGCATTTTTGATAGAGATCTTTTTCTATGCCAGTATCTGATTGCCGCTTCTCGGTGGCCATCTTTTGATGTCCTCTTTATTTTGAATCGTTTTTAAAACAAGCTGAGAAAATGAATTGATTGAAATATACTGGGCAAAAAACCGTTCGAGGACCGAAGCAAATAAATAGAATCCCGAACCCACAAATTTATCTTCATCCAGGGTAAGCGTTATCTCTATTCCCCGACAGAAAGACGATTTGATCCGTTTTGTAACATGACGGGAGTGCACAGACACAATACCGTTGATCTGCTGTTTTGTGGGGGTTGAATTTTCAAAATCATAAAGCTTTAGAATTTCCTTTAATGCGTCTTCCCCACCTTCCACGATGGAGATGTAATTGAGAGACAGGTGGGAAATAAGTCGCCACTGCAGGGCTCCCCCGAGAAAGGGGCGTTTTGTGGCCGTGGGTTTGATCAAGCAGGATATTTTTTCAACAGGAGCGGCAAATTCCATGGTAAAATCTCCTTCTGCATCACCAAAGGGAAGCCGGGCCGGTAAATCTCTGTTGGTACAGGTCAGATGAAGGGTCAGAATATCTGTTCCGGGATCGGTCGGGGTCATATTCAAATCAGAAAAAGACAGGTAAAGTTCTGACCCCTTATCGTCCTTCTTGCCTGACAGTCTGCGCTGAACATGCCAGAATATAGTGGCATCCTTTGAACCACCCTCTGAGAGATGGTGACGTATAGAATAAAAAGGCCTGTACTCTTTCACGGTTTTTCCGGAAACAGGTGCTGGGCTGACCTGGTCAATGCTATATACTTCCATTGCATGGGACCGCCTTAAATCAGGAGTCACCCGGTATTCTGTTTTTCGCTGTTCAATCCTCATGGGTTCGGCAATTTTTTTAAAAAGGTTTACGGCTGGAGCTGTGTTCAACTGAAATGTGTCCTGGTTCACAAGAATATCTTTTTTTAGGGATTTGTTCAGATGTATCTTTACGGTAAGCGATGTACCGATTTTCCTTGAATTCAATTTCTCAAATCCGGTCAAATCAAAAAAGAGAAATTTTTCTGGAAAGGTGAAATACTCAAAAAGCAGAAGATACCCTGGAAAAGATCGTTTGGAATATGGAAGCATTTTTTCATGGGGGTCAAACCCCACAGTGCGGATACAGCCCGGGTCAAGTGTGATGATCTCAGCTTTGCCCTCTGGGTTGGTAAAGGCCATTTCCACATGGCAGACAGTATTAAAAATGAGTTCATACAATTTAAAGATATGCTGATGGGGACCATTGAGAAAGAATCGGAGGAATGGGCATGAAACATCCCCAAAATCAATTCCATTGCAGGTCTGAAGCTCGATAACAAGGGTTTGAACCGCTTCTTTGACATTCAGTCCTGGAGTATCAAGAAATGCGGACCGGACTGCAATCGGCCGGATGAATACGGGCTGACAAAGGGTAAATCGACAGGGGACACTCTTTACCGGTTTAGAAAAGAGAAGGGTTCCCTCCTGGATTTCAATCCCTTTTTCAGTAATGCTTTGATTTATGGGATCAAACCGCACCATGGTCATTGAGGGAATGGGATTGTTGTAATGGGGGTATGTGATCTCCATAAGGGATTCTGTGATTTCAGGAAAATCGTCATCCATCTTTTTATGAATTCTGCCACTGATAAAGGCAAAAGCTTCAATAAGCCTTTCAGTATGAGGATCTTCACATTTGTCTGGTTCCAGGAGAAGGCGGCCAGCAATTTTTGGATAATTTGCAGCAAATTCTGCCCCCATCTTCCGGATAAAGGTCAGTTCTCGTTCATAATAATTTAATAATCTGTCGTCCATGGTTATTGGGTTTACTTTCTGTTCTATTTTAAGATGACATACTGACCCCGGTTCAGATCAAAAACAGTATCAAAGGAAACCGGTTCAGCCAGAGGCTCCACCATCAGGATGCCGGCGATCCTGAAAAATAACTGCCGCTTTTGGCCGGCCTGACTTTCCACCCGGACAATGGTTTTTTTCAGGCGCGGTTCAAATATGGAAATGATTTTTTCAATCTCCCGACATAATTTCTGTCTGACAAAGGAAGATTCCGGGTTTTCCACAGTAAAGTCCCGAAGCCCGTATAAAAGAAAGGATTCCCTTGCCGCACCAAAGGAATCCGGTATTTCAACCGGGCTGCAACGGGTATTGAGAAGATTCTCGATGTCCCTTACCACACTGTCCAATATCTGCTGTTCAGATATCACCTGATACCGGGCAGACTCATTGTTCTGTCCGGGTTCCATATCGATGAGCCTGTCCAGTATCGATGCGGTAAGGTTGAAAGGATCATTCATACAGGGTTAGAAGGCCTTATACGGCTTTATTCGCTTCAAGATCCCAGCCCGCCGGAACATTTCCAGCACTAGTTCCATCTGCTCGTTTTTGTTTGGTATAGGTCTGCTCGATCTTACCATAATTGAGTGAAATTGATTCAGTAGGCTCTCCTCCGCCTCCGCCGCCGACTGATACGGAAGTGATCACCACATTGGTCAATTTATATTCCATGTATTGTTCTTTATTTCCTCCGTACCTGTTCAGCGAAAGCAATACCTCAGTTATAGGCTTCCCAGAGGCACAGTATTTAAACAGGAGAGGTGAAGCACTGTCCATGGTTTTTACAATGCTTAAATCCTGGAAATCCGCCCTTGCCGAGGTGCCTCCCCCTACGGTTGAGGCGCTGGCAGAGGCCATCTGGGATACCCCCCAGCTAAAGGACAGAATTTCCATCCAGTCCTTGTGTTTGTCATCCGTGCTTTCACCCTTGATGCCGTCAATCTTTAAAAAATTATCTGCTGCCATTTTTTTCTCCTCTGATTTATTTTGTTTTGGCGCATGTTGCGCCTGTCTGCCTGTCTTGGGTTTTCAAATTATCCCTTTGCCGGTGGGGGAAGATCTGCCACCAGGCGCAAAGACACGGACAATTCATCCAGTTGAAAATGGGGTTTTAAAAAACTGACCGCCCTGTAAGCTCCCGGCTTTCCTTTTATTTCACTGACATCAATGCGGGCATCCCGCAAGGGAAATTTGGCCTTTGCGTCCTGGCTTGCATTGTCATCCAGGAGGACATAGTTGCTGATCCAGCGGTTAAGGAATTGTTCTGCATCCTGTCGTGTCATAAAGCTGCCGATTTTATCCCGCATCATGGATTTCAGATAATGGGCAAACCTGGATATAGCCATGATATACTGAAGCTGGGAAGAGAGTCTTGCATTGGCGTTTGCCGCATCATTTTCATAAAGCTTGGGCTTGTTCCCGGTCTGGGTACTGAAAAATGCAGCAAAGTCGGTTCCCTTGCAATGCACCAGGGGGACAAACCCGAGATCGGCAAGCTCTTTTTCTCTTCTGTCGGTGATGGCAATTTCAGTGGGACATTTTAAGGCCACATCCCCCTCATCGGTTTTAAACGTATGAACGGGAAGACCCTGAACCAGGCCACCTCCTTCAACCCCCCGAATAGCAGCACACCAGGAATGTTTGGCAAAGGATTCTGTCAAACGTGTTCCTAAAGCGTAGGCAGCATTGCCCCAGAGGTATTGATCGTGATCTTTACCATCTACTCGTTCCTCAAAATCAAAAGCTTCTACCGGCACATTGTCTTTGCCATACGGTAGGCGCATGAGAATGTGCGGCATGGCCAGGGCCACATAGCGTGAATCTTCCGATTCTCTGAAAGATTTCCATTTGGCATATTCCACGCTCTGGAATATTTTAGCCATATCCCTGGGTTCTCCCAATTGAGTAAAACTGTCAAAATTGAAGAGTTCAGGTGCTGCTGCTGAAAGAAAAGGCGCATGGGAAGCTGCAGCGACCTGGGATATTTTTTCCAGAAGACTGATATCCTGGGGATGGTTGCTGAACTCATAATCTCCGATGATAGCACCATAGGATGCTCCCCCGAACATTCCGAATTCCTCTTCATAGATTTTTTTGAACAAAGCGGATTGATCAAACTCAGAGGCTTTTTCCATGTCCTTTAAAAGATCTTTTTTGGACACATTCATGACCCTGAGTTTCAGCCTTTCCCCGGTTTCCGTCTTATCAACCAGATAAGCAAGTCCCCTCCAGGATGCTTCCAGTTTCTGAAACTCCTGGTGGTGCATCACTTCATTGAGTTGATCCGAGATCAATTTGTCAATGGCACTGATCCGGGCATTGATCATGGCTTCAGTGTCTTTGGAAACCGTGATGGAGCCTTCCATGATCTGTGATACAAATTCACCGATCAAATCTTTGGCCCAGTTTTTCTGACTCTCATCCCTGGCAAGACGGCCATCTGCTATGATCTGGTCAAGAAGGCCCGCCTCCTCTATTGTTTCTGTTGCAGGTACAGCATGGGACTGGATCTTTTGTTCATTTTCAGCCATATGGTCCCTCCTTTATATGATTGCGTGTTAACAGTTAATCTTTTTTTATTCCAGTTTCTCTGCCGAGTTTTTCAAGGGAATCCGTACTGGAAATTATTTCCTGGAGCAGTTCGTCCAGCTTATCATTTCCATCCAGTTTATTCAGTAGGCCGGATAGTTTTTCCCTTGCTGCCATGAGCTTACGGATGGGGTCAATCTGTTTTGCCACATTTTCAGGATGAAAATCTTCCAGGGCTTTAAACTTGAGTTCCACTGCCATGGCAGAATTTTCATCGGTCAGTTTGTTATCAACCCGAAAGGCAAGTCTAGGGTTCATTCCCTCGAGAACTTTGTTAAAATTATCCCGATCAATCTCAACCAGTTTTCTTTCTTTAAGCTTGGGTAAGGGTTTTTCCGGTTTCCCTGACAAATCCGCCAGAACCCCAACAACAAAAGGAATTTCCTTTTTTTCAATGCTGTCGCCGACTTCAACGTCATAGGTGATCTGAACCCTTGGGGATCTTACCCTGTCCAGGGTATGCTGCAGGCTTTCTTTTGCCATTTTTGCCTCCTTTGGTTATGTATGGTTGATTTTAATATTGTTATCATTTATTGGCGCTGCTGGTCAAATATTCCATGGCCTTTGTCACGTCCAGAGTGCACAGTCGTGTCAGAATTTCTCTGGCCCTGAATTGGTCGTCATCGGAAGTGCCGTCTGCCGTAAGGCACTGATATAAAGTAGACAATACATCGGCAATCCATATGGGAGATTCCCATCGGTCCAATTGCAGTTCAGTCACCAGAGTCGTGAGTGCTTCCATAATGGGCCTTGCCAGGTCTGCTCTCCCTGCTTTCAGGCAGAGCCTTGCCATGAGGAGTCGAAAATTGGTTTTTTCTCGAATGGACTGGGCACTGCAGGATGCTCCCAGAAGTTGTTCAAGGGCCGGCTTAATTCCCTCGTTGGCGAGTTTTTTTAGCGTGTCCTGCCATACAGCTTCTTCAATGCCGGCACTTCCCAGAATTCGGTTCACATGAAAGGTGCCGATGGGTGACGTATTCCCCAAAGATTCTGGTAATCGGGGATGATTAAAAGCAGGATCTATCAGCCTATTCTGGCTTTCTGATGCAAAGGATTCTGTATCATCTGCTGCCGGTTTTTCCAGTTCTTCCGGTATTGGGCCCGGCTCTTCTTCTCGCTTAATTTTGACAATCTTAGTGATGAGGTCCCGGCAGTCTTCCAGTGATGTTTTTAGTTCAGCAAGCCTGGGTGCATTCCTGCCGAATTTTTCATCCACGATATGATCCAGAACGGTGAACCTGTCAGAACAATTTGTAATGTGTTTAAAAATGCTTTCATAATAGGCTCTGGAGGAAGATTTTACTGCAGCATCAAACTCCTCTGCGGTAATTTTTCCTTCGGCAATCTGATTATTTCGGGTCCGTTTTTTCCCATCATCCACATCCCCATAGGAGTTTAAAATATCTTTTTCAAAGCCAACCTGCCGAGACTCCTGCCATTTTATCCAGGAAAAACCAGGGGTATTGATCTGATCAGTCAAAGGGATCTCTTTGATGGGCAGCCAGAGTTTATCATTGATAAATTCAAGCGGGCCTGCTCGAAAATCCAGGTCATCATCCTCAATTTCCGGGTACACGCTTTCCCAGAACTGGCTTAGCAGACCACTGACGATGGGAAGTCCCTCGCTTAAACCTTCAAACCCTTTAGTGTGGACTAAAGATTCCAGAAGCCAGGCAGCTATCTGCAAATCCTTTGTTTTTGTTGTCAGGGCATCTATGGTAAGGGTGAAAACCGAATTCCAGTCAGAGGTTTTAACTTCATGCTGCCAATCTCCCCGGTCCAGGGTATCATCTGCTCTTCTTGCTTCCTGAATATCATCATAAGCTGAAGTATATCTCAGGCTTTCACCCGATGGGGTGTCTCCCGGGATGGGAGATAGAATCGCATTAATATCCATCTGCCGTGTCTCCTTTGTTTAATATAACATCGCCCATGGTTTCATTCCCGTTGGATAAATTAAAAAGATCGAAAAAATCTTCGGTTTTTAAAGGCCGGGCATAAATGGTTAATATCGGATTGTCCGGTAGACCCCCCTGAAAAACAGCCCCTGGCCCCTGGGGAGTGGGCTTGAACAATCCATGCCAGGTTCTATCATGTTTACGAGGAAAAGATTCAAAATTGTTTAAAAGGGTCGCAATGGGAAGGGCAAGCGCTCCTTTGCCGCCATTTTTTTCAAACCAGGCGATCATTTTTTCCGGCAAAATAGATCCTTTTTCAATTTCCACCCCAGGATGGTTTGTGCATAAAAGCTCAGGGATTCTAATTTGTGTCAGTTTTGTTTCAAATTCCCTGAAATTCTCATACCGAGCGGCGGTAAAATCCTCCAGAGACCTGAAAACAGTTTCAAATCGGTTAAAGATATAGTTCCAATTTTTTTCCCAGCCTTGAACAAATCCTTTAGCCAGTACAAGAAGGGGATACAATCGTCCCATGCGGTCGCTGCTGTCTCTGATAATGCCTAGTACAAGATCTCCCTTTTTGATACCTCTCACCCAGAATCGAAAAGAACGAATTTGTCTTTTTCTGTCTTTGTTTTCATTGAGTTTGGCACCCTTTTCAACCCAGGCGGATAAGGCTCTGGTTAATGGAGAATCGGTGTTTATACTGAAAAAATCATTAAATGCCGGGTGTTTCCCATAGGCAGCCAATTCAAAATTCGTTTTTGGCTTTCCTATTCCCAACATTTCAGAATCTCCATGGGAACCTTATTATTAACAGGGCTGGCAACGTTCAACAAACCGACAACTGATTCATTCCCAGTGAATCCATACTTTGCAGTAATGAACTCGATCCCCATTCGGGTCAGATTTTCCTCTTGATCCGGGAAATCCGAGGGCTTAACCGTCATGCTACCATCGGGAAAAGCTTGTAAGAATTTGGGAAAGGAAAGAGGGCCTTGGAATTTTTTTATCAATACAAGGCTGCCGATCTTGACGGTGAAAATGACGTTACATTCTGAATCAGGAGTCCAGGTAAATATTTTTTTGGCCGGATAGTTGAGATTTTCCAATACGGTTGTGCCGGATGGACAAACAAGTTCAAGGACTGTTGCATGGGGCTGCACTTTGGCCTCGGCATTGGCGCTTGTGGGAAATCCACTGATGGTTACCGTATAATTTTTTTCTACAGGAGCTGCAGGAGTGGGTGTCGTTACTCCCCGAGAAAGGAATGAAAATATAGAAGGGGAAAATGCCAACCCTTTCCCATTGACTGTGACAGGAAAATATCCCTGTTTCAAGCCTCTATTGATAAACGGTTTGCAAGGTCCTTTTAAAAAATTGGTGATAACACTATCCGGGCCACTCAAAATAGTGTTAGGGGGTTGTTGGGCTGTGGTATCCTTAACAGCAATCAAGACGGTTTCTTCCCATTTTTTCTGAAGCAGGCAGGAAGCTTCCTTCAGAATCAATTCCTGATAAAAAAATAGAGGTCCGTAAAAAATGTCCCAAATGATCGAGGAGTCTTTCCCTGAGTGTGCCATAATTCCTTTAAGTTTGTTGGCAGATTGAAGAGCGGTGAAAAAGATGTTCGTACTGGTGGCAGGATCTTCCGAATAAATGGTGGTTGCAAGATCAAAGGCCGCCCTTTGGGATGAAACAGACGGCATGATGCCGGCAAGCGACTCCTGGTAGGCCGTGAACATCTTTCCGGCCTTCAAAAGGGTTTCTGTGTCCATCTGCGTCGTTAAGGTATCGGAAGTCCGGGTTATCGTTTCAAGTTTTGATTTAACGGTTGATGCGGCTTGACCCAGCGCACCTGTTGTGCCCTGGGCTTGAATCGCAGCGGCCTGGAGGCGCAGGAGATTGAATCTTTTTACCAGATTCACCCATTCCGGCAGGTCTTTTTCCTCAGAAAAGGGTTTCAGTTCATCAGACAGGGTCTGGAGTAAAGAAAAATAGGGTCCATTTTTATCCCAGACGCGGGTGGAAATATCCAACCATTGTTCCCGGGTTCTCAAGGATTTGCTCCCTCTTTCCAATTCAACTGTAAAATTGAGCCATTCCGTAAAGTAGGCTTTTTTATACCATTGATGGAATTCACGTTTCCGGTCGGACAGAACAAGCGGATCAGCTAGTGCGCTTTCAATCTCACCCATAAACCCATCAATTTTTTCTTTGCCTTTCAGGGTAAACCCAGGGGCCACCCGTTTACCATCGGAGATAGTGTTCTGGGGCGATTTCCCCCAGAAATCCGTCAATGTGTATGAATTGAGGTGAGGATCTGAATTTGTCCGGGAAACAAGCCAGTTAAGGTTGGAATCTTTAATGGAAAGGATTTGTGCGAGCCATTTTTGCAAATCATTCATTTTCCGGGTCAGGATTTGGGCATCTCCCTGCCAGAACAAATAATAAAGATATAAATTCTTGATTTTTAAAAGCGTCTCCTCGGCAACCACCGGGCCTGAACCAATATTCACAGTGTTGAAAATTGGTTGCCCCATCTTCTCAAGCTCGTCCATGGGGAGGTTTAAAAGCCTGGCATTGATGAGGCGGATTCGTTTCACCAGATGCTCCACATGGTTGATAGAGACAGCATTGGGTGTGGAGAGACTGAAATTTGCCATGTTATCGGCCATTTTTTTATCTACGGGCTCAATTAGTCGTTTCTCCATCAGGGCGCAGAATTTTTTCTTCATTTCGAGCTCAACCTTGAGGCTCTCATTAAGACCGAGTTTTGGAATCCACCACCAGCGATTGCTTTCTTCAAATGTTTTTATAGAAGTTCGAAATTGTTCCAGTGTGGAAACATCATTCATGAGTTCCCCCTGTAAAAACTGGGGGCTTGCAAATTGGGCAGAGGCTGTTTTGATAGTATGGAGATTTTTTACAAAGGAAAAACTTAAGATCCCGCAGATCGCTATAATGATGGTTGTCCAAGCTGCAAGGCCTATGTTTCTAGTTAGCCTTTGCCATGCCATGCTTCTTTTTGTTTCCCTGAAAAGTCCTCTGTCAGAAGGAAGAAGCCACGAAAAGAAATCATGAAGAAAAAGCCCTTTGCTGGTCCCGGGCAGGACCTCTTTCTCACTGATCAGACCTAACTCCTTCATGAAATGTGAAAACGGTGTTCCTTCCTGACGGCCACTGCTGAAAAAGATACCTCGGAAAAAAGGTGTTTCCTGATAGGGATTTTTCTGGAAAATTCCCTTGGTAAATGCTTCAAAACCGGGTTTAAGCTTTTCAAATTCGCTGGGGAAAAGGATCAGTTCGGGGGTTATTTTTGCGCCTTGGAGTTTTTGCAATACCAGCAATCTGATATCCCGAATTCGCTCTCCCATGGTTTGGAAGCACTTGGACACAAGTCCCATGGGGTCTTTTTCGAGATGATGGTTCACTATTCCCATGGTCTGCCCCAGGGTTTCATCACTGAAGCAATCAGAAAAATGAGTCATGCCCTGAATCAAATCGCATTTGGTGACCATAATGTAAACCGGAAATTTTGCACCCAGAATTCGCATCAGCTCATCAATTCGGTTTCTGATATCTCTGCCGTATTTTTCAAGCCCCTCGCTATTCATATCATTTAATGAGTCAGCTGAAACGGTTACAATTAAACCGTTCAACGGTTCTTTTTTTCTATATCGTGCCATCAGTTCCAGAAATTTCTGCCATTCATCCTTATCCCGGTCTTCATCTACAGGGATTGCATAACGGCCGGCTGTGTCAATGAGAATTGCCTGCTCGAAAAACCACCAGTCGCAATTCCGTGTTCCTGAAATACCGGACACGCTGCTGACTTCTGAAAAGGAAGAGGAAAGCTTCGCGCTTTTGATGGCGGTTGTTTTCCCGGTGCCGCTTTTTCCAATGATCATATACCAGGGAAGAACATACAAAGGATTCCCCTGCTTTTTCAGATGAGATTGTTTCAGGGCATCCATGGCAGCTTTCCATTTTGCCTGCATTTCCTTTGAAGCTTCTCTTTCTTTTGTGTCAATGGCATTTAATGAAAGATTATCCTGCTCAATGATCTGGCTTACAAATTTTTGTTCTTTCCTTTTCAAAAACAGTTTATAGAAAAAAAATACTCCCAGGAAAAGGCCGATGATTCCGGCGGCAATGAAAAAACCTACCCACAAAGGCCATCTGGCCCACACTATTCCTGCGAAAATCGCAATTCCGATAAGAACAACCAGAGTGATCATCATAATGACTTTAAATATATGGGTAAACAGATTTTTCATTTAGGGTATCCTGCTGATTAAGGTGTCGCCGATATTTCTTAAAACGAATCCGTATATTAAAAATAATAAGCCGAGAAATCCGACCGGAGCCAGGAATGCGGCAAGTGTAAGTATGGAAAAGCCTCTTTTATAATTTGGTTCAGAGATATCATGGTCCATGATATAGGATTCTGGAAAAAGTTTTAAACGATCCATGGCCGGCAGATCTACTGAGCTGCCAGTCAGAATTTTCAGATTGGATACTTTCAACTGATCTAAGAGCATATCATCAGCCTTGTTGTGGTACTGGCCTGTAAATCCTAAGGCCAGGCAGATATAAAAGACCTCCCTCACATGATTTTGATGGGAGCCAATGGTGTTGAGTTTTTGGAAAAAAAGCTCTCCTGCATCAGAGGTCTGGAAATATCTGCGCTGAAGCTGTTCCCCCTGCCATCGGCGCTTGCCCTCCCAGGTGCCTCTCATAATGGTTTCATCAACCCATGCAAAAACAGCAAATCTTGCTATATCATAGTCTTCCCGGGTGGCGTCGCTTTTTTGAAATGCAAGATCACTTTCCTTTATTAGGCTTTCTATATCAGCGAATGCCTGATCAAACGACAGTCTTTCCAGGCCCCCTTGTTTTTGTAACAACATTGCATACGTGATAATAGGGACAAAACAGTCTGAAAGTCTCATTTCCTATGTCCTCCTCACAACCATCAGTTCCAATTTAAGGTCCTCGGGCGCTGTATCCCAGTAGAGCGCCAGATTACCTCCCCCCTTAATCATGTCCCACTGTTTCCCATGGTGATCAATCTGGAAATAGGTGGAATTTGATCTGCGGGGAAGTTCCTGAGGCAGTATTTCAAGGTAAGTGAGTTTTACACCCGGAAGAGATTGAGCAATGAGAATGGGCAATGATTCTCTGGCACTGAATTTTGCAATATTTTTGATGGATTCAATCATTGCATCTTTGTTTGCTTCAGATTCCATAACAATAAAAAATCTATTACCTTCTTCAAATATTTTAGGAGGTATCTCAGCCGTAAAAAAGGTGCCGTCAAAATGAAGGGAGATGATATATTCAGGTCCTGATGTTATTTCGTTCAACAGTCGGGTAATAAGATTTTGTGCGCCTGTAAAGCATTCGAATAATTTTTTATGATCATAGTCTATTAAAAGGGGTGTGCCGTCCTCAAGCTCACCATTGGCAGAGATGTCTGCCGAGAAAGAGGAAAGTTCTCCTACCATTTGTCTGAAAACTCCATAAACAGGCCATGGACTGATTTGATTGACTGACGTCAGATGAGTCAGGAGCGGTACATATCTATTCAGAGTTCTCAATGCCAGCATATATACCATATCTCTTGATCCGAATTCAGCCGTATGAATCCCTTTTGACCTTTTTACCGATTCAAGCTGCCGGGTTTTTGAAAAGAGCTGATCCTTTATCTCCTTTACAATTCCGGTGAGAATGTCTGATCCGGAGATTGTCAGGCAAGGGGGTATGAAATTCTTAGAAACAACAATTTCTTCCAGATTTTTTTTAAGTCTGGCAACGGGGATCAGTTGGAAATCTCCCAATTGATCAATTTCAGTCTCCCAGAAAATTTTGACAAGAAATTTCATCCTTTTGACTTCTGCCTTGGGGCCCTTTCCGTGGAAGTCAGGCAGCTCTTCGGGAGCAGTAGTAGAAACAAAACGATTTGATACAGCGGACAGGTCGTTTATATCATTTAAAATGGAGGCATTTTCTCCATCCTCAGTCCATTTTTTTAATCCTACATAGACAGAAAAGAATTTTCCACCGTCGATCCAGGCTTTTTCAAATGATCTGGCCTGTATGACGCCATTCTCTCCAATGGTAATATGAGCGTTATCAGGGAAAAAAAATTCACCTTCCTGAACATCAAAAACATGATTGGCCAAAGCGGTTTCATGAATTTTGAAGTGACCAACGCCCCAGAAATGGGGGACCATGAATCGATATAAAGGATCTGTCAACGATTGATGGTAAAGGTCGTTTAACTGGAAATGATGGGGTTGGAGGATGAGCCCCTGATGCCATAAGACGGGTTTAGCCATTATTTTTGCCCTTCAATTCTATCGATTTGTTGAGGCCCTAGAAAAAGCTTTATATCAAGCAAACCAGGTTTTTGCGTTCTTTCTTTGGAAATGAATCCTTGTTCTTCAATGATGATGGGAATTTCAACAAGCCTTGTGATTCGTTCCTTGAAAATGCCATAATATCCGGCCACCACAGCTATGTATTTTGCATTTTCCGCACGGTCCAGAACAAAAGAAGTATTTTCTCCCGGATTTATTATGAGTCTTCTGGATGCAGCAACTCCCTGATCAAACAGACCACATTCAAGGAGTTTAAGAAGACCGTTCTGATCATTCGAAAGCTGATTAAACCCATTGGGATCTCTAAGCTGATAAATACAGAGATGCAGGGTATGGGCTTTAGCGTTATCAAGGTTCAGAATGGGATCTGCAATGACCTGAAGCTTGATGGCCTCCTTTTCATAGGCCCACTGGGGAGGAGGCAGCACTTTTGCTGCGCATGAGAAAATAAACAACGGAAAAACCGCAAGAACGAACAGACGTATGATTGTTTTCAATTTTTTCTCCTTTTAAAACGATATTTTTTGACAATTTTTTTCAAATTCTCTTAAAAATGATTCCATGAATCTTCCTGACTCAAACCATTTTTCGAATTTTTTAAATTTAAGTTCATATACTTCGTAATACCGGGATTTGCGCATAAGACTCAGCCTTGAGACATGAGTTTCTTTTTCAATTTTTTCGGGTGAGAGCTCTTCTAATATTTGTAGCACTTTTGAATATGCTGCTTTTTTGGAAGCTTCCTGGGATTCAAAGAATGCTTTGCCGATCTGACCAATATAATTTTCCAGAGTCTTTGTCTGGCTACTTCCTTCAAGATGATAACCAATGACTTGCCTAATGGTTTCATCCATATTTTGTTTTCCCATCAGAGTCGTATTGATAATGCTGATCAATTGATTCAATGATTTAAAGACAGTGTTGAGGGACTCGGCCAGGCTTTCTAAGAGTTCATCAGGGCTGGCATCTATCTGGGAGATATCCCGACCCAGGAGAAGTTTGATCATTTTAGCCAATACCGGGTCATCAATGGACAGGGCCGGGGGCATTTTTTCTTCAGGGTCGATCAGGTCAAACCGGTAAATCAGTTTGTCCAGAGCCGCTGTTCTAACTGAAGGCGCCAATACCTTGAATTCATCCTCAAGATATCGGTTTATTAATATTTCAGATATTTCCCCGTGTTCACGGTAAATTCTGATCATATGATCTTCTATATTTTTATAGTCAATCGTGTCTGTCATTCCTACAACCCATTCATTTCAATTTTTTCGGGGTAATGATAACCGTTTTATCAAGGTCATCGGTTTTACCAAAAAAGTCGATATCCTTTTGCATATTTCCTTTTGGAGTCAGAATAATCGTTTTTTCCATATCATCAAACCCACTCTTTTTACTGGGTTCTTTTTCAGATGCAGGGGATATGATCATGGTTTTTACATCAGTCGCATCATTGAAATCCATATCCGGTTTTTTATCCGGGGACGAGAGAACCACAGTTTCAAGGACATCGTCATCATTAGAAGAGACCGCGCTCTTAGATTCCCACTGGGTCTTTAATTTTTTCAGTATCGTGGAGACAGCTATCTTTTCAAGTTGCGATGGGCTCTGGCCGGTAACTGTTCTGTGACTTGCTTTCAGGGGACCTGGCATCACATCCTCCCGCCCCTTTGAAAACAGGTCCTCTTTTACGGCTTGTTTCAGGGGCGCAATTTTGCCTGCCAATTGATTTAAATACAACTTCAAGTCTTGTCCTTTTTCTGGGTCAAACAGGGAAAGCCCGATTTCAATCGTTTTTAACCAGAAACCATTCCATTTATGGGGCACTGATCTTTCATCAGGGTTCCAGAAAATATTCTCCATGGCAATGTTCGGAAACGCTTTTATCAGGGTATTGTAATCAGAGAGAAGGGAGTCGCCCAAGCCTTTTTTAACCAATTGGCTAAGGGTATCGTAAACAACCGCCTGATCCTGACGATGATTCACAAGAAACAGATAAAACCAGAGAGACGCCATCCATTCTAAACTTCGATCCCTTGTCAGGGTTGATTCAATATGGTTTTTTGAGGAGTTGGAAATCAGGTCGATAATCGTCAGCTTGAAATCCCAGAAAAATGGCAGGATACTCCCTTTGGACTTGGGTCTGATCCAGATGCTTTGGGTAGATAGGGTCATCAGAGGGTGTATGTTTTTTTCAACCCTCTGATAAAGAAATCGAGTGATTTCTTCAAAAAAAGAAAGTTTCAAAAAAAGAACTTCCAGATAAAACTTCTCATCATTTTTAAAGAAAAAATCGGTCCCCCCCGGGTGGGTCAGGTTTTCTTCCAGATGGGACAAAGAATTTGTGGGAGAAAGCCGTTCCATGTCTTTAACAGAGGCCCCTGAAAGAAGCGGGATAAACTCGATGGCTTTTATGGGATCAGCATCAAAAAAAATCATGTGAAAGGGATAGAAAGAAAAAAAACCGATGTTCGAGGACGCTTTTTCTCCGGTTATATAACATTCTGCATGACCCGGGCAGTCAGGACAGGGAAAATTGCCGGGAACAGTATTTTTCAGCCTGTTGAAATCCCTGACAAGATCAAACCGGTCTTTTGTTAAAATGCGATCTTCAGATGAACGGGAAAATTGATAAAATACAAGATTGCCTTTGGAAGCATAACAGTCAGGGCAGAAAAGATATCGCTTCAGCGATGTGGAATAGGGAGAAAGCGTTTCTTTTATTAAAAGTTCATCATCTTTGCAAAGTGTGAGAGCACCGCCACATTCAGGGCATGGAGGATGGAAGAAGGACTTTATTTTTTTACAGAAAAAAAGAGATCTAAAGGGTGTTGCCGTGCCGTTCAGGCCCAACTGATTTGGAACAATAAAAACGTCCTTATCACTCGCATAGAACAGGATAGTTTCGTGCCAGATCCGGTCAATGGCAGCATTTGTAAAGGGAGACAGACCATCGGGATGAATCGGATAATGATCTCTCTGGACAAGTAAAAAAAGGGATTTAAACGGCTCTGAATTTTTTACCTTTAATCCACCCTTCACGATGATTGAAAAATTCTGTTCTTTATCCGCGAGTTGAAAAGGATATGAATACCCTTGGAAAGACTCCCTGATCTGATCGAAAGCCGGAATATCAAGAAGGAAGGCATCTCCTTTGGATTCAATAAATGGAAGCAATGAAATCGTTTCGTCCGCTTTTTTCACAAAGAGTCCACTCCCATTAAATCATTGATGATACTCATGAGTCAATTCTCTGTTCAGAATACACTGGAATACTTATATGGGTGAGGCGTTTCTGTCAATAAAAAGCAAAAAATATATTTTATGTCATTGTTTTGTCGTGTTGTAATCTTTATTTATGATTGGGCACTGTCGACCCCCTATGGCAGTTGCAGCATGGGATTTTATCGGCATGCAATGAGCCAGAAGCTGACAAGATCAAACCGGGGCGAGGTCCCGGATAAAGACGCCGATTATTCTGGTGTGCCTTTTTCATCAGCAGCCTGCCAACCTTAAATAATAAATGATTTGACAATAGATCCATCTGTGGGCATATTGTAATTACATTAACTACAATTGGAGGCAAAAATGACGACTTTAATCAGAATAGGAAATTCGCAGGGTATCCGTATTCCAAAAGCGGTAATCGAGCAAGCACGATTAGAAGACAAGCAATTGGAATTTAAAATAATCGACGACGGACTGTTAATTCAACCTGTTAAGAAGAACAGAGAAGGCTGGAAAGAGCAATTTGATAAAGCCCTTAAATCCCCGGAATCAAGCGAACCTGATCAAGAGTGGATAGATGCTCCATTGGTAGATGAAGAGGACTGGGAATGGTAAAAAAAGATGTGCATAGATTTGAGATCTGGCTGGTTCAACTTGATCCGACACGAGGTTCTGAAATTAAGAAAACAAGGCCTTGTGTTGTTGTCTCCCCTGATGAAATGTCTGCACTGAAGACAGCTATTGTTGCTCCAATGACATCCAAAGGATTTAGCTATCCAACTAGAATTCAATATAAATTTCAGGGTAAAAAAGGATTGATCTTGCTTGACCAAATGAGAGCTATTGACAAATCCAGGTTAATTCAAAAACTTGATGTAATTTCCCAAAGCGCTCAGATTAAAATTACCAATTGTTTGCAAGAGCTTTTCGCATATTGAGGGGCTAACGAATAAGGATAGGTCGTGTGAGGAACAAATCACGATCTTATCGGTGGTTGAATAAACCCGGCAATGATGATTGTGGGCCTCCGATCCGGTCAACCAAAATAGTGGTAAGCTGCTCGTTAGTTGCAAAAAGGTCATTTGCAAAGATCGTCAGTCTTTTGCCTTTTTGACGCACCATACGGAAATACAGAAAAAAAGGATTCCGGTGGCGGATAGGATGATCAATGACATCCATGAGGGCCGGGTGCCAAAGGATGCGCTTCTGATGGCCGCTGCCGCATGGGTCAGGGGAAGAAGCCCGATAAGGGTCTGGGCCCAGGCAGGAAAGCTTTCCAGGGGAAAGAAGGTCCCGCCTAAAAATGCCATGGGCGTGATCACAAAGTTTGTCATCAGGCTCTGGTCGGCATGGGATTTCACCAGCATGGCAATGCCCACGGCCAGGGAGGCAAATAAAAAGCTGTTTAAAAGGATGGCCAGCCAGAACCAGGGATTCAGGGACAGGACCACACCGAAAAGAAGACCCAGGATCAGTACAACGAGAATGGCCAGGAAGGCTCGTGTCATGCCGGCCAGGACTTCACCGGCCACATAGGAGATATCTGAAACCGGTGCCGCCTGGATCTCTTCAAAGATATTCCAGTAAAACCGCGCAATATTGATTTCGCTGGAAATAGCAAAGGCCTGAGTCATGCTGGTCATGGCAATGAGGCCAGGCAGGAGGAATTCCATATAGGTGTGGCCGTCCAGGGTCACATGTTTTCCCATGGCAAATCCGAAGGCAATGAGATAGAGCAGGGGAGAGACACACCAGGAGGGGATGAGCCGGGTCAGACGGCGTTTTAAGATCAACAATTCCCTGTAATAAACTGCAACTGCGCCATATATCATTTTACTTTTTTCCCTGTCAAAGAAAGGAATGCATCCTCAAGGTTGACCCGCCTCAGTGTAAAGCTGTCTTTGTGTGCGGCAATATGGTCATTGGCCTCGTTCCGGTCATTAAAATAAAGGGTTTCCATGTCGTCTTCCTTCAGGCGGTCTAAGGCCCAGGTTCCCATTTGTTTCATGAGGTTTTCCGGTGTATCCACCACCACAATGGAACCCCTGTCCAGAAATGCAACACGCCCTGCAAGAAATTCAGCTTCCTCAATATAATGGGTGGTCAGAAAAATGGTGGTGCCATGCTGCTGGATTTTTTTGATGAGAGCCCATATTTTTCGTCGCATCCCCGCATCCAGCCCGACGGTGGGTTCATCCAGAAAGAGGATGGAAGGAGAATGCAGAAGAGCCCTTGCAATCATGAGTCGCCGTTTCAGACCGCCGGACAGGTTTTTGACCAGGGTCTCTTTTCTATCGCTCATTTCGACATAGTCAAGAAGTTCATTGATCCTGGCATTTCTTTTCTGTTTGTCCATCCTGAAGAGTTTGCCATGTATGGTTAGATTTTCAAACACGGAAAGTTCCCGATCCAGATTAATGGATTGGGGCACAAGACCGCACTGCTTGCGGCTTTCAATGGACCGGTTGCCTACATCAAAACCATTGAGTTTAGCCGTTCCGGAGCTGAGCCTGGTCAATCCTGTCAATATCCGAATGGTGGTGGTTTTACCTGCACCATTCGGACCGAGAAAGGCAAACAATTCTCCGTTATTCACCTCAAGACACACATCCTTCAATGCCTGGGCGGTTTTATAGGTTTTATTCAGCTTCTGTATTTGGATCAAAACAAAATTCCTCGCAAAATAGCAACCTGAGGATTGTCCTCGGTTTTTTTTGGGGCTTATCATATCGCCCCTTCGGGCGTATGGCAAGTTTTTCAACCCGGCTGAATGAAATAATCCAGGGTCCGATGGCAGATGATGGATATCAGCGCAGCATCATGGCTGATGACGAGTAGCCCCAGATTTCTTTTTTCTGCAATGCCGAGCACCGCTTTCCAGATGACGGCCTGGGTCAGGGCGTCCAGCATGGAAGTCATTTCATCACAGAGCAGATACCGGGTTCCGGGGTTCAGGGCCCTGGCCAGGCAGATGCGTTGCAATTCTCCCCCGGACAGTTCATGGGGATACCGTTCCATCCATGTTTCATCAATGGACAGATCGTTTAAAAGGCCAGGGGAGGCCGGTCCGGCTTCGGCCAGGACATTCTTAATTTTCCATCTCGGGTTTACAGCCAGTTCCGGATGCTGGAATAAAATCTGGACAGGGTTGAATGTGTTTTTTTTCAAGGGATTGCCCTCGACCTGGACATCTCCCTGCAAGGGGGTAAGATAGCCTGCAAGAATTTTGGCCAGGGTTGATTTTCCCCTGCCGCTGGGGCCGGGGAGCCCGATGATCTCACCGGGTTTCAGGGTCAGATCGATCCCCTGAAAAAGCAGGGGCCTGTTTTTTTCATAACGGAAAGCGATCCCGTGTGCTTCAAGCATGATGGCACCTCACACGGCCTTTGTTCAGGCTTTTTAGATCAGGCAGGAGGCTTTCGCATGGACTGGTAAATTGTTGACACAGGGTAATGAAGGGACAGCCGCCATTGGCAGAAATAGGCGCCCTTGCCGGTAGAGAGCCCACAAAGCCCCGGCCGGGCAGCGCGTCCCATAAAGCCCTGGAATAGGGGTGGCGAAGCCTGCCTGATCCGTTGAAATCACCTGCCAGGGCTTCTTCCACCGTGACACCGCCGCAGAAGACGGTCACCCGGTCGGCAATGGAAAGCGCAGCCTCAATGTCATGGGTGATGAGCAGCACGGCCTTGCCTGTGTCGGCCAGTCCGCGCAGATGCATCAAGGTTTCCCCCGCGGTATCTTTGTCCAGCCCGTTGGTGGGCTCGTCAGCCAGGATCAGGTCCGCTCCGCCAATGGTGGCCGTGGCCGTCAAAATCCGGCGGGCCATGCCGCCGGAAAGCTGAAAGGGAAACCAGGAGGCGGTTTCCTCCGCCAGCCGGTAACGCCGAAGCGCTTCCATGGTGGCTCTCCGTGAAGCTTTGGGGCTGACCCCGCTGAGTTCAGCGGCCCGGGCAATCTGAACACCGACTTTCAGGAGGGGATTTAAATAGGTCATGGATTGGGGGATCAGGGCGATCTCCCGGCCCCGCAACCGGTTCATGTCTGTTAGCGTCAGATTCCGTCCCTTAAAGATCAATTGTCCGGATACATGGGCATTTTTGGGGAGAACACCCAAGAGCGCGTGGGCCAGAAGGCTTTTGCCTGCCCCTGACTGGCCGACCACAGCCAGAACTTCTCCTTTATTTACCCAAAGATCAAGGCTGGATGGAAAGTTGTCTGATTTCAAGCATGATGATATTCCTGTTTTTATTCCCTGCAGGTTTTCGGGTCCAGGAGGGCCCGGACATTGCCGGCGATAAGATCAAAGGCTTTGACGGTGATGACAAGGGCAATCCCGGGCGCTACAGCCAGCCACCACAGCCCCATGGACAGGTACCGCATGGATTCTGCCAGAAGGGCGCCGATAGCCGGTGTGTGCGGACTCATCCCAAACCCCAGGAAGGTGAGGGCCGCTGCATGCAGAATGGCATGGGGAAACAAGAGGAGCAGACCCACCATGAACTGGGGAAACACATGGGGCAGCATATGGTGTGCGGCAATATATAAAGGCCCTTTTCCGAGTTGACGGGACAATTGAATATATTCTGAAGACCGGAGCTGGA
>JAIFMF010000165.1 GCA_020048635.1 Desulfobacula sp.
GAAAACCCCGGTTGGGACAGCATATATTAAGATCACCCTGCGTCAGGATGGCGCGGTTGTGATCCAGTTCAAGGAGAAATGAGATGAAACGAGAATGCTTGAATTGTGGGAAAAAAGAGATGGCGCATACGGTTCGAGATGTACCATATGAATATAAAGGTAATAAAACAGTAATTTCTGATATTAAAGGTTGGCATTGTCTCAAGTGTGGTGAAGTTGAATTTAACCCGGGGGAAGGTGTTCGTTTTGCCGATATCATCAAACAATTTGCTGAAAAAATTGATGAAGAGGCCGCAGTTGACCTGGCAAGAATTCGCAAAAAGCTAAAACTGACACAGTTACAAGCCGCCCTGCTCACAGGAGGAGGAGCAAATGCATTTTCCCGCTATGAACACGGCAAAGCCCGACCCATGCGATCGGTTACCAATTTGTTCAAGCTGCTTGACAATCACCCTGAGCTGCTTGATGAGATTATCCAATAGAGAGATGGAAGAAGAAGCAAGGCAGATCCTCCCGCAGCATACCAACATATTATCTGAATTGATGCGGCATTCCAGATGTTTCAGGAATATTTTGCAGGACAATGCCTCCCTTTTGACTGTGAAGCTGCTGAAATATACGCCTCATCTCTGAACGAAATCGGATGGGCCGTCCTATCAGTGTGGAAGATGCACAAATAGCGGCGATTGCCCTGACGGCAAATCTAACTTTGGCAACGCGAAGACCTTATGTAAAAATTCATCAGAAAAAATGGAACGGCGTCAATCTCGTTGACCTTTATGCACCCACTTCAAAAAACCTGGAAGTGGGTCTGGCCAGGGAAAGATATTTCAAATGCGGTGATATGGATGCTCTCAAAGAAAGAATCGACTATCATCTTGCTAATCCCTTGGATTTCCTATTGAAAAAAAATATCATTGAGGCTATATTTAAAAATATCAGTACCTTGGATTAAACGCTGAGATTCATTGATTCGAACATTATCAGGCTCTATGGTTCAACAAGTTGTAATTAATGGAGAAACAAATGAATAGAACCGCTATCACCAAACATGAAATTTACAACAAACTTGTTGATTTTTCTGAACAGGATTTAAGTGACATTGTAAATTTTATTGATTTTATGAGGCATAAAAGGAAACTTGAACCCAAAAAAGTGATCAAGCTTGAAGGAGTTTTAAAAGGGATCGATATTGATTTTTCCGTACTGAACGAATTCAGACAAAAGACATGGCAGCATGTCGATCAGGAATTTGATAATGGATAGTTTTGTGACCGACACCCAAGCCCTTGTCAAATTCATGCTTGGTAAAAAAGTCATAAATAAAAGATCTCACCAAGCTTATCAGTCTGCTGATAAAGGGGAAAGCACTATCATTATTCCCGCCATTGTCCTGATGGAGATGCTTTATCTCTTTGAAAAGAACAGAATTGATGTGAGTCTGCTTCAAACAGAAGAACTGTTAAAGAGTCAAAATTATCAATTCGAGCCGCTCAGCTTTGACATTCTTAAAACTGCTTCTGAAATTGACGACATACCCGAACTGCACGACCGCCTTATTGCAGCTACTGCAAGATATCTTGGCCTGCCTATTATCACTAATGACCCTGTTATAAAAAATTCTCAATTTGTCAATATTTTAGAATAGCCATAAAATCACTCTTTTCTTTATATGCTCAAAGCCCGTCAATGCAATGCTGATATCCTGCACATCCATGCCATTGGTCCGGGTCTGATGGTTCCCCTGGCCCGGCTTCTGGGGTTAAAGGTTGTGGCCACCCATCATGGCCCGGATTACAACCGGGACAAATGGAGTAAAATCGCCGATCAAACCATCAAAGTCTATGAAAAAGCCCTTGCCATATAAAGAAAAACTTTGGGTCAGGCCCGATACCCAGGATACATTGAACAACTGATCGGAAAAATAACACCCATAACCTAAAGGTCACACGTAAGCCAAGCCTGACTCCATATTCAAAAGGCGTTTGACTTTATAGCCTGATATCCTTAGAATATTGGCAGGTATAAAATAGGATTTTATACAGCATCCCAATACATAATAAATATAAAAGGAGTAACACCATGAAAGCCACTATGGTTGATTTAAAATATAAAATGGGCGATGTGCTGAAAGCCCTTGATAGGAATGAGACGGTGACAATCCTTTATCGTGGAAAAGTCAAAGGCATTCTGACCCCCGCTGATAAACATAGAAATACCTTAAAAAAAATTTCAGAGCATCCCTTTTTCGGGATGTCTGCCTCAGAAACCAGCAGGTCTGTGACGGAAGAGTTGGATACATTGAGGGAGTTCCGATACGATGATATTTGATACTGATGTTTTCATCTGGGCTCAGCGAGGTAATGAGAAAGCTGCCGAACTGATGCAAAACGCACCGGAAAAATATCTTTCCATCCTGACCTATATGGAACTTTTACAGGCTGCTCAAAACAAAACGCAACATAAATATATAAAAGGTTTTGTAACCTCTTTTGGCTTTAACATTCTCCCATTGACAGAAAACATAGGCCATCGAGCTTCTATCTATGTCGAAGAATATGCATTAAGTTCCGGTATCCGTTCAGGTGATGCCATAATAGCAGCAACAGCGGTGGAAAATAATTTGACGCTTTCCTCAGGCAATGCAAAACATTTCAAGGCAATAAAAGACCTGAATTTGAAAATCTTTAAGCCATGACTTACGGGATTTCGGTTCTGGTATCCGATATCCCGGCCAATCTGGAAGTGGGCCTTTCAAAAGAAAGATATTTCAAATGCGGCGATATGGATGATCTCAGAGAAAAAATCGACTACCATCTTGCGAATCCCATCAGTCCGGATGAAAAATCAATTTTCAGATCCCGGATAGAAGAAACATATAATTGGACTAAAATCGCCATTTCAGGGCAAATATATCAGCCTTGGAAAACTGGCCGAAGAAATGGGAATGAATGTTTTGGATATTCCATTTAGGCAAGGGTTCTATTCTGTGACCTTCCCCGAAGCGAATGAAAAAATTATTTGCTTTCAATAAACAGAAACCATATGATTTATAAAACGTCATAAGTTTGAAGAGTCGTCACACCGTTAAAGGAGAAAAAAATGCACCATATCCAGTATATCTCTGACGAACAGAACAATGTCACAGGCGTTATTGTACCTATTGATCTGTGGAAAGAGATTGAGTCGGAAAAAGAAACCGCTTACCTACTTAAAAGTCCAGCAATGAAAAAACGGCTGATGGATGCCAAAAACCGCACGGAAGGAATCCCCTTTGACAAAGCCTGTGAAGACCTTGGAATTTGATCCGGCCGGATTTGAAGACTTTGCCTGGTGGATCGGAAAAGACAGAAAAAAAGCTCAAAAAATTGTTAAACTCATTAAGGAAATTCAACGCAACCCGTTTGAGGGAACCGGTAACCCCGAACCCCTCAAACATGCACTGACCGGCTGCTGGTCACGCCGTATCGACCAGGAACACCGCCTTGTTTATCAGGTTCTTGACGAAAAAATCAGGGTCATGGAATCACAAACGGTTGCACTTGCTTATCAGGAGAGTCGATTCATAAGTTTGTTATAGCCTTCGTGGGTGCCAATCCAAAACCAGATTACACTTTCATTCTCACGCCATGCAATGGCACGGTAGTTCAGACTGACATCAACAGTCCAGACATTACCTTTTTGGGCAAAGCCCAGGGATGGATGAAAAGGATTTGAACAAAAGAGGAAAAATTTTTTGTCTGCGAGTTCCTGGATCTCTTTGGGGAGCTTTTTGTAGTATTTCCAAAAGGATGGGTGAGTATATGAGACTATTTCCATCGGTTGCATCGGCCAGATCGAAAGTCATCTTTCACCTGTTGCAACAACGGCATGCCCTGAATAAGCCAATTGAGCAATTCGCCCCGCCTGTTTGGCGGCAGCGACATGATTTCTTTGCGTATCTCGATCTCTGTAGACATGGAATCGTTTATCATTCCTCTATTCTCCTATTTCTGATGATAAAATTAACCGAACCAGTTTCAAATTACAGGAAATATGCAACGGCGTCAAGAAGGGTAGCGATGTTGTCAGGCCCGATACCCCGGATACATTAAACAACCGATCGGAAAAATAATACCCATAACCTAAAGGTCACACGTAAGCCAAGCCTGACCCCATATTCAAAAGGCGTTTGACTTTATAGACTGATATCCTTAGAATATTGGCAGGTTATAAAATAAATATAGCCTTATGGATTTGTAAATTTTAATAGATCCTTAACTATCGTTATTTTGGGATGGGAGAAAACAAGATGCATTCATTAGTGATTAATATAAAAAACAAAGAATTAATGGATAAAATTCTCTGGGTATTGAAACGTTTTGAAAAAGACGGTCTGGAGATAGCTTCCAGAGATGACTTTGAAGACTGGAAGGAACTGAAAGCAACCAGGAACGAGGAATCCATTCCTTTTACAGAGTACTTGGATAATGAAGCTGAATATCAAACAATTGACAAACTTTGAACCTGCATACAGGTTAAGGGTTGGTGATTACCGT
The DNA here is from genome assembly GCA_020048635.1 of Desulfobacula sp. GTDB lineage: Bacteria > Desulfobacterota > Desulfobacteria > Desulfobacterales > Desulfobacteraceae > Desulfobacula. Next base: position 4,539 of record JAIFMF010000165.1, read on the forward strand.
GTACTGTTTGATATTTATGAAGATGTTGTTGAGATTGGTCGCGTACTTCACAGAAAAAAAAGTTATCGGTAAAAAAACCTGGAAGCCATTGTACATACTTTTCTGTGCATGCTGTTCTGAAAGCCCGCCCGGATTACAATCGGGACAAATGGAGTAAAATCGCCAAAGCAGGATTGTAGTTAGGAGACCTGATCCAAACACATTGACAAAGGCACCACTATGATGTACAAATTTTCAAACTGGCGATAAAAATTTAATGGAGATTGTGTCATGGATACAGCAACCGATAATAAAAATGAACGGATCAACCTCCGTGTAAAAAGCAGTGCAAAGCGCCTCATAGACCTTGCGGCAGGTTTTGAAGGCAAGACTGTCAGTCATTTTATATTGGCCAGCGTTTTAAAATGTGCGGCGGAAACAGTGCAGGAGCATCAAATGATGACATTGAATGCAAAAAATTCAAGAGCCTTTTTTGATGCCCTGGCCGCACCGGTCCATTTCAATGAAAAATTGACTGCGGCCTTTGGCGAGCATGATAAACGCGTCAACAGCAAATGATGAATCCCTGGAATCTGGTTATAGCGCCTCTGAACGAGATCCATGATAGAAAAGGGTTCCATTGCAATGTAGAAATGCTGGATCATTATATTCACAAGCAGGCCGGGCAGGATATCAGACGTCGCATCAGTCGTGTTTTTATCGCATCACTGATTGACAGCCCCAAAACGGTGGTAGGCTACTACAGCCTGAGTACATTATCCATTGAACTCAGCCAATTGCCGGAAAAACTGGCCCTGAAATTACCGAAGCATCCGATTCCTGCTGCCTTGGTTGGAAGATTGGCTGTCAGCAAAGATGTCCGAAAATGCGGGATCGGCAAAATGCTTCTGGCAGACGCTGTAAAAAGAACCCTGTCGATCAGTGAACAGATCGGAATCTACGCCATGGTTGTGGATGCCATGGATGAGAATGCCGGAAGCTTTTATGAGCAATTCGGGTTTACCCGCTTAAGCGATGATAGCCCGAGACTGTTTTTACCTTTAAAATCTTTTGAATAAATTGGTCATGGAATCACTATCAATAAGGGTTGCCAATCATTAACAAGGATGGGTGAGTATATGAGACTATTTCCATCGGTTGCATCGGCCAGATCGAAAGTCATCTTTCACCTGTTGCAACAACGGCATGCCCTG
>JAIFMF010000037.1 GCA_020048635.1 Desulfobacula sp.
AAGGGGTTGAAGTCCTGATAAAACAGCACGGCAAAATCATTCTTTTAAACCAGAATCCAATGGAATACCAGGGGAAAAGGTTCCTCGGGCTTAACGGGACTCTGCCCCTGCCATTTGTTTCAAAGGTCTGTCTGAATGAGGCAAAGCATTTCAGGAATATCGGAAACCTGATAACACCGGAAACCATCCTGGTAGCTCATCCGCCTCCAAGGGGGGTTCGGGATAAAGTAGGGAACCGGTTCAGTGCCGGCAGTTTTTGTTTAAGGCGCTTTATTGAAAATCACCCGCCTTTAATGGTAGTATGCGGCCATATTCATGAACAGGCAGGTTATCAGTATTTAAAAAACACACTGATTGTCAATTGTGCTGTGAATAAAAGCTGTATCGGAGCGATCATTGATTGTGAAAAGAATATGCCGATCAACATCAAGATGGTATTAAATGACTGAATAATAAATAAAGGAAACTCTCATGTGTGACTTCAACGCCTATTTAAAAAAAGACAATGCGGAACAATTGATCATGGAAAATGTAACAAACATAACCCCGATGGATGGAAATATATTTCTTTTAAAAGGACTCTTAGGAGATAGAATGGAGGTCAAAGCCGTTATTGAAGATATCAACCTTGCAGGCAATCGGATTGTTTTAAAAGCCCTGTAATGAAGATATTTTCAGACTATCTCACGGCCATTTCCCGGATTAACCGTCTTGGCAACGGGCAAGCAGTGGAATGGCTCTTTCATCCCGGCATGCTGTTTTCAAGCATGGATAAGTGGTGGGGAGATTTCGGTTTCAGGTCTTCGGCCCATGAGGGAATCGACATTACTTATTTCAGGACACGGGAAGGAGAAATTTGCAGTTTTAATGATACCGTTCAGATACCGGCCATGGAAGACGGCCGGATCATCAATATCTGTAATGATTTTTTAGGCAGAACCCTTGTGGTTGAGCTTGAAAAACAAGATCCCCGAGAAACTTTTGTGATTTATACCTATGCCCATATCCGACCGGAAAGCCGGCTCAGCATAGGCCGCTGCATTAAAAAAAATGAGATCATTGCAAGGGTATGCGATACCCAGAGAAATCCGCAACTGCCGCCACATCTTCATTTCTCCTGCTTTGAAATTGGGATGGGCGTATTACCCAAAGACCTGAACTGGGATCTCTTTTCAACCAGCACAACCATCAACCCTATTCATCCTGTTTTTCTCTGAGGTGTTCAAATGCATTATAGTGCCTTTAAATTCAATATTTAAGCCGGTCTGTGATGAAAAGAAGAATTGAAAAAAAAGCAGAATTAATCTATGATCACCAAAACTTAAGATTTACCTAAGACAATTCTCAATATGGAGTGAATAAATGAAAACAATTAAACTTCTTTTTTGGCTGATCATCCTTGCGCTTCTCGGAACCCTGATGTATCAAAATCAGGCCTATTTCATGACACCAACCGCCCTGACGATTGATCTTAAAATTCCCGGGTGGAGCTGGGTCATCCCTCCAATTCAAAATGTTGCCTATTTCGGTATCTGTTTTCTTCTGGGTTTGATTCTCGCCGGGATTAAGGGCCTTCTGGCTGTTTTTTATTTAAAAAAGCAGATAAAAAATGGAAATAAAACCATTGCCTCCCTTCAGACAGAGATCAATTCATTAAAAACAGAACTGGATGTTTTTAAGCATGACCCGTATATCAAAAAAGAAATTGAAAACAGGGCTGATGTTGCCCCAGCTTTGCAGGAATCCCCACCGGAGAAGGTTCGGTAAGCTTAACCACCTGTTGCGAACGGTTGATCCTGAATTCAAAAGATAGCCCATGAATCAAAAAAAAAATACTCCTATGATGGATCAGTATCTGTCCATCAAAGAATTCCATGAAGATTCAATTCTGTTTTACAGGATGGGCGATTTTTATGAAATGTTCAATGAAGATGCCATCAAAGCCTCTTCTATCCTTGAAATCACCCTGACTTCCAGAAACAAGAACGATGAGGAACCGGTTCCCATGTGCGGCGTCCCCTGCCGGGCAGCCAACAATTATATTGCAAGGCTCATTGAAAACGGATGCAAGGTGGCGGTGTGTGAACAGATGGAGGATGCCTCAGCCACCAAGGGGCTTGTTAAAAGAGAAGTGGTCCGGGTGATTACGCCGGGTATGATATTGAATGAAGAACTCCTGGATAAAACCTCCAATAATTTTCTTCTGGCCCTGTCAAAAATCCGTGATGCAGCCGGAATCGCCTATCTTGACATCTCGACGGGAACCTTTAAAACCACAGAGGTTGAAAGCAGGCAGTCAAAAATCCCGACTGAATTAATTGATGAAGCCTTGAAGGTGGATCCTAAAGAAATCCTTCTGCCTAAGAGTTTTGAAAAAGACCCATCCTTTAAGCATCTCCTTCGGGTGTTCCAGGGACGGCAGATCACCTATCTGGATAAAACCTGCTTCGACATTGAAGAAGCAACGGAACAGCTCTCAAAGCTATTTAAAACCAGAGGTCTTGAAGGTTTCGGTATTGAGCAAAAGAATGCCTCCATTTCTGCTGCTGGCGCCATTCTTTCCTATGTAAAAGATACCCAGCTTCAGGAAACGACCCATATTTTTCAGGTCACGCCCTATGATCTGAAAAATTATCTTGTGATAGATGATAAATCCTGCAAAAATCTGGAGCTTCTGACCAATATCCAGACCCTGGATAAAAAAGGCTCCCTCATCCATATCCTTGACCGGACTATTACGGCCATGGGGTCACGGTTGATGAAAAACTGGGTCCGCTATCCTTTGACTGATATCAGGGAAATCCGGCGCCGCCTTGACGCTGTTGAAGAAATCACAAAGGCTTCCCATATTCATCAGTTGATCATCACCCATTTAAAATCCGTATATGATCTTGAACGCCTGGGCAGCAAAATTTCCATGGGCCAGGGAAATGCAAGGGATATGATTGCGCTGAAGCGGTCGTTAAAAAGACTGCCCCTTCTTTTCAAGGAATTGAGTTTGTTTGGAAATGATCTTATCAACGGAAAAATACTGGAAGATCATGAGACAATATTAAACGAACTTGAATCCCTGGCCGATCTCATTGATAACGCAATACGGGAGGATGCTCCCCATGTATTAAATGAAGGCGGACTTATCAATGACGGCTTCAGCCCTGAACTGGATGAACTGCTTTTGATCTCAAGGGATGGAAAATCCTGGATTGCCAAGGCTGAGGCAACGGAAAAAGAAAAAACAAAGCTGTCTTCGCTGAAGATCCGGTATAATAAAGTCTTCGGGTATTTTATCGAGGTGTCAAAGGCCCAGGCTGAATCGGTTCCCGGCCACTATATCCGGAAGCAGACCCTTGTCAATGCGGAAAGGTTCATCACCGATGAGATGAAAACCGTTGAATCCACCATTCTCAATGCCCAGGAAAAGCGCAATGCACTGGAATATGATATTTTCTGCACCATCCGGGATAATGTGGTCTTAAAATCCAGGCTGATCCTGAAAACAGCAGAATTTATCGCAACCCTGGATGCACTCCAGGGTCTTGCACTTGTGGCTTCAGAAAACGGGTATACCAAACCCGTGATCAATGAGGATGATGCCATCGCCATTGAAGCCGGACGGCACCCGGTAGTGGAAAAACTCATCAAAGGGGAACGATTTGTCCCCAACTCCATCTTCATGGATAATACTGAAAACCAGATTTTGCTCATCACCGGACCCAATATGGCCGGTAAATCCACGGTCCTCCGGCAGGTGGCCCTGACGGTCCTCATGGCCCAGATGGGGTCCTTTGTTCCTGCAAAAAAAGCTTCTCTTCCCATTGTGGACCGGATATTCACAAGGGTCGGGGCTTTGGATAACCTTTCTTCCGGGCAGAGTACCTTTATGGTGGAAATGGAAGAAACCGCCAATATTGTCAATAATGCCACCCATAAAAGCCTTGTCATTCTCGATGAAATCGGAAGGGGGACCAGCACCTATGACGGCATGAGCATTGCCTGGGCTGTTGCCGAATATCTTCATGACCTTGATGGCAAAGGGGTTAAAACCCTTTTTGCCACCCATTACCATGAATTGATAAAACTCGAAGACCTTAAATTCAGGATCAAAAATTTCAATATTGCGGTAAAAGAGTTTAATGATAATATCGTGTTCCTGCGGCAGCTTGTCCGGGGAGGAACCAATAAAAGCTATGGCATTCAGGTGGCAAGACTTGCCGGGGTGCCAGACAAGGTCATCCGTATTGCAAAAGAGATTTTGTCCGCAACCGAGCAGAAAAACAATTCAGCAGAGCCCTTCATCGTGCCTGAACCGGAAAAGAAGAGAAGAAAAAAAAAAACCGATGACCATCAACTGGAATTATTCGGCAACCAGGATGAAACCTTAAAAAAAATGTTGGAAAAGATTGATATTTCAAGTATGACTCCCCTTGAAGCAATGAATTTTTTAAATGATATTAAACAAAAAGCATTAAAATAAAAAATATGCGGTCGCTTAAACCATCCATACAGACAGTCTTTTTTTTCATCCTCATATCAGGATTTTTTATTTTCCCGGTCCGTGGATTTTGCGACGCCGCCAAGGAGAAATATCTCCAGGCTGACGACTGTTATAAAAAACTGAGAAATTCCGAATCTCTGCAAAAAAAAGACACTGAATGGCTCAATTGTATCTCAAGATATGAAAACATCCACAGGCTGCACCCGGATAGTTCATGGGCCCCGGCTGGCATGTATAAGGCAGCTCAGTTGAGCTTGGACCTTGCAAAGATATCCGGCAAAATAACCTATCAGGATCAGGCTGCGGATCTTCTCGCAAGACTGAGAAACAAATATCCCCAAAGTGCTTATAGCGGACCCGCTAGAACGCTTCTGAAATCCATTAACCCATCTAAAGCTGCCTCTGTCTCAACGCCTTCTCCCGCCGAAAAGAAAGAGCCGGCTGGGCATGCTTCAAACGGGACACCAAAAGCAAGCCTCAAGGTTTCCAAAAAAGAACAGACCAAAAATGATAGTCTGAACCAAAAATCCATTCAGGAAAAAGAAAACCCTAAAGAAAAAGATACCCCATCGGAAAAACAAACCTCCCAGGAAAAGGAAAGTCGGGTGGAAGAAAAACCAGAGCCTGATAAGGCATCGCCGCCTCCTTTGGTGACACCATCCGGCGACAGTGTCATCACAGACCTGAGGGTCTGGTCCAATCCTGAATATACAAGAATTGTCGTTAATGTCGGCCATGAAAGAGAGTATTCCCACAAGCTTCTGAATAAAGACCCGGATATCAACAAACCCTTTCAACGCCTTTATATTGATGTTGAACAGACAAGACTGGGAAGAAATCTTGCAGAACACACCCCCATCAATGACAATCTTTTGATACAGGCCCGTGCAGGACAATATCTTCCCCACACCGTAAGAGTTGTCGTCGATATCAAATCCTTTGAAAATTATAAAGTATTCTCATTAAAAGACCCCTTCAGGATTGTCATCGATGTCTGGGGAAAGGGATCCAATGGCGGCCCACCTTCTGTTTCGGCCCCGCCTGAAGTTGTTGAATCGGAAAAAACAGAACCCCAAAAACAGCCTTCCGGTATGACAACAGATAATCTGCAATCATCGAGCATCACACGCCAACTCGCCCTGGGTGTCAAAAAAATCATCATTGACCCGGGACATGGCGGATCAGACCCGGGTGCCCCTGGATTCTACAAAGATGCATGGGAAAAAGACATTGTCCTGAAAATGGCCCATAAGCTGGCGGGTATTTTAAAAGAGCGGCTAAAATGCACTGTGTTGCTGACCCGAAGTGAAGATAAGCGACTGACTCTTGAAGAAAGGACTGCCATTGCCAATACTAAAAGAGCAGATCTTTTTATCTCCCTTCACTGTAATGCCGCTAAAAACAAAGAACTCAAAGGTATTGAAACCTATTTTCTGAATCTTGCCACAGATAGCCAGGCCATTGCCGTGGCAGCCAGAGAAAATGCAACCTCTGAAAAAAATATTTCAGATCTGGACTATATCCTAAGCGACCTGATGAAAAATGCTAAAATTGAAGAGTCCACAAGGCTTGCCAATATTGTTCACAAAAATTTTGTGGCAGGAATGAAATCAAAATATTCAGATATTACCGACCTCGGGGTTAAACAGGCGCCCTTCTACGTCCTTCTGGGTGCCAGAATGCCCTCCATTCTCATTGAGACCTCCTTTATCAGTAATAAACTCGAAGGCCAAAGGCTCATGGAGGATTCCTATCAAAAAGCGGTTTGCGAATCCATCGCAGATGGGATAGAAAAATATATTGATACAACAAATCCAAAACATTTATAGACAATAAAGGAGAACCACATGTCGTTTGAAAACATTATTCTTGAGGTAAAAGGTTCTGTTGCCACCCTGTTCTTTAATCGGCCCAAGGCATTGAATGCCCTTAATAATGCGCTTTTTGATGAACTGGACATAGCCCTCGATGAGGTCAGGAGCAATAAAGAAATCCGGGTACTGGTCCTTACTGGTGCCGGAGATAAGGCCTTTGTGGCCGGTGCAGACATTGCCGAACTGGTAAAGATGAATCCCCTTGAAGCAAAAACATTTTCCCGCAAAGGGCAGAAAGTTTTTTCAAAAATTGAAGAACTACCCATTCCTGCCATTGCTGCTGTAAACGGATTTGCTCTAGGCGGGGGATCTGAAGCGGCTCTTGCCTGCGATTTTATCTATGCCTCTGATAAAGCAATTTTCGGACTGCCTGAAATCACCCTTGGGCTGATCCCTGGATTTGGCGGGACACAACGGCTGGCAAGACTTGTGGGTGTAAACAGGGCTAAAGAGATGATTTTTACCGGAAAAGCTATCAAGGCTGAGGAAGCATTGGCCTATGGTATTGTCAACAAAGTCTGCGAACATGACAAGCTCATGGAAGAAGTGATGAAAACTGCAGAACTCATTGCATCCAGGGGCAGTGTTGCATTGAGATCAGCCAAAGAAGTCATCCAGAACGGGCTGAAAACAGACCTGGAAACAGGGTGCAGGATCGAAAATGATACCTTTGGCCTTACCATGGTCAGTGAAGATGCAAAGGAAGGAACCCGTGCTTTCCTTGAAAAACGCAAACCCGTGTTCAAGGGAAAACTGTATTAAACATTCGAACAACAGATATTGATGTTAAGGGGAAAAGTATAATGTTTGCAGAGCAGATATCCATATTCGTTGAAAATAAGGAAGGCCGTCTCGCAGAAGTAACTGCGATCTTAAGGGATGCCGGGGTCAATATCAGGGCATTGTCTCTTGCCGATACAACTGATTTTGGTGTCTTGAGGTTGATTGTAAACGACAATGAAAAAGCAGAAAAAGCCCTGAAAAAGGAAGGCTTTACCGTTGGCATGACCAAAGTCATGGTAGTTGAGGTAATAGACAAGCCGGGCGGATTAAATCAAATTCTTGATCCGCTCAGCGAAAATGAAGTCAATGTGGAATACATGTATGCATTTTCAAATCCTCAATGCAAAAATGCCGTCATGGTTTTCCGCTTTGATGATTATGACAAGGCGTTGAAAGTATTAAATGAGAAAAACATCAGGGTGGTCCAGCGAGAGGAAATCGACAGGTTGTAGTTTAAGCCATGGGCAAAGGTGATGGTGGTAAATTTTGTTCCCTTGCAGCTTTTGCGAGATCGGCGCTGATTAAATAAGAGCCGCATTATCCTGACTGACTTTTCTTACAAGCTCCCTGTAATCAGCCGTTGCTGTAGAGCCGGGAGCAAACTCAAATATGGTTTTCCCATAGGATGGGGCTTCAGAAAGGCTCTCGCTGTATCGAATAGGTGTGCATAGATATTCCGGATAAAGCTTTTTGAGCTGAGAGTATATGACTTCCGGGCTCTTTACCCTTGTATCCATGAAAGTCGGAACAATATATTTTAAGACAATTTCCTTCCTGTATTTCTGAATTGATCCCAGACTTTTCATGAATTCCGCCAATCCCTGGAGCGGCATTACCTCCAGCGCCATGGGCACAAGAACTTCGGTCGCATAAAAGAGAACATTGACGATCAACTGATCCCAGCCCGGTGCAGTATCAATAATGACATAATCATACCGATAATCCAGATCCTTTAATGCTTCCGAAAGGGTCCACTCTGCACCAAAGCTCTTTCGGTCAATGATTCTTTTTACACCCGCCAGAGATTTCCCCCCGGACAGCAGCCAGAGATTTTTCCGAGCCCGGATAATACATTCTTCCGGGCTCAACTCTTTTGTCAAAAGCTCAGTCAGACCAGCCCTTGGCTTTGTTCCGAGAATATAGGAAGACTGGCCCTGGGTGTCAGTATCCACAAGAAGGACCTTATACCCGGCAAGTGCGAGGCCCGCACTCAGATTGACGGACGTTGTGGTCTTACCGACGCCGCCCTTACTTAAGGTCACACAGATTTTCCGGAGGGTTGTTTTCGGTTCATCCGGGTGTTTTTTATCCTGATCAAAAAGCATGTCAAGCGCTACAGGAAATTTGTGGCCGCAGGATTTACATCGCGCAGCAATATTTTTTCCAAAAGGCACATTTTCTTTAATTGTATCTAAATTGACGCTATGTTTTTTTTCACATTTAGGACAAACGATAATGGCCACTAATCCTCCTTCTTAAGTTCCTCAAGAATAGCATTAACAGCAGCATCTGCTATTTTTTTCATGGATATGATCTTTTTCAATCAAATGAGTTTTGATCGTTTTCCAGCAATTGTTCCTTCAGCTTACAAACAATGGTAGAAATCCGATCAGAAGCCTCTTTTTCAAGACCTGTCCACTGGATACCATATATCCAGTCTTGACCCAAAGCGGCTGATACATGAACAATACGGCCGTTCAAATTTTTAATGGATATGTCAAAACAATTAAGCTCGCAACTCAAAAGAGGCTGCTCCACAAAAAACGCAAGGCTGTCTTTGACCATTATGCCAATACCATCCAGGCAGATATCCTGAAGAGGATACCGGGTGTCATTTATCAATACCCAGATGTTATGTCTATCTTCAACTGGTACCCGGAATGATTTACGGACAATCTTCGGCAATGGTGAATCTTCCTTTATCCTGTCAAATTCAATGGACGGATAATTCATTTGGTCACCTTAAATATTTCACAAAGATTTTAGAATTATGTCTAATACTGTATCAGACTGCCATATGTTTATAATAAAAAATATAACAATATTGGCATTGCCAGGCAAGGGAAATCATTAAACAGCAAAAAAAAGGGGCAAGACATTAACTGTCTTACCCCTTTTTAAAACTATCTGTCGGATTCAGAAGTATGGCTTATGCGCCAAATGCAACTTTTATGGCACTTTGAAGTGCAGGATGTGCATACATCAGAATCAGGGCAACAACTAGGGCATAAATACAAAGAGATTCGATCATGGCAAGACCGATCAGCATGTTGACCTGAATTTTACCGGCTGCTTCCGGGTTTCTTGAAATACCGGTCATTGCGGCTGAAAGACCAAGGCCCTGGCCGATGGCGGCACCAAAAGCTGCGATACCAATGGCAAGACCTGCTGCCCATACACTACTCACTAGAAATTCCATGTTTTACTCCTTATTAGTATAAAAAAATTAATATGAAAATAACGGGCTTCTTCCGTTCCCCGTAAAACGCCTGATTAATGTGCCTCTTCTATTGCACCTGCAATATACATGGTGGACAGAAGAAAAAATACCAGGGCCTGAACCAGGGCCACAAATGTGCCCAGCGCCATTACCGGCAAGGGCGCCAGGAACATGCCGCCAAGGGTCAACAGAATGATTGTAACCAGTTCGTGCCCGGCCATGTTTCCGAAAAGACGGAAGGTAAGGGAAAGAACCCTTGCCGTATGGCCGATGATTTCTATGGGCAGAAAAAGCGGGATCATTGCCGGGATAGGCCCCAGAAAATGCTTGATATATTTAACGCCATGAAGCTGGATGCCAATTACGTGGCTCCATGCAACGGCGATAAAGGCAAGGGCAAGGGTGGTATTGATGTTTGCCGTGGGTGGGAAAAAAGCAGGAACAAGCCCCATAAGGTTACCGAACAAAACAAAAATAAATATGGTCAGCACCAGTGGAAAAGATTTTCTTCCCTCATCTCCGGTAATAGTGACCATGAAGTCTTCAAGGCCGGAAATCAGGACTTCAAATACATTCTGTGCTTTTTTCGGAACCATGGAGATACTCTTTCCGCCAAGCCAGCCCAAAAAGATCAGAATAATCATTGCAAGCCACATATAAACCACATGGGGGTTTTTGGCCGCCCATCCGTCCAGACCAAACATTCCAAACAATGAAGTAAGAATTAAATATGGATGTCCCACTTTATACTGCCTCCTTGAAAAATAATCTTGTTAACTCAAGCACAGTTGCCAGAAACATGCTTGCCACCACCACCGATAAACCTGCCAGAAGACCCAGCGGATGAACAATATGTTTTGATATAAGCAGATAAATGATGAACCCGCTTATTCCAAATCGAATATAATACTTAACAAGGGCGCCACTCACAACCGAACGCCCCTTCTCTAATACGACTTCAGGACAGAAGGCCGTTTTAAGGGTCTTTTTCAGAAGATGAAAATTTATTGCAACTATCAAACCGCCGAGGACGATCCCCAAGGCAAATTCTGCCGGGGTCATCATCAGGCCGATCAATCCGCCGAACAATAGAATCAGCCAGTTTGAAGTTGTAATAAAATCAACAAGTTTCTGAACATCCTGCATTAAAATTTTCTTCCCTTTTTCCCTGCCCTGACAATATTACTGAACCCTGCGGCAATCCCGAGTGCAAGGCCGATAAACATGAGAACAGGATCTGTGTCAAATTTCTTATCCAGCCAGAGGCCCAGAAAAAGACCCAGAAAAATCGAAAGCGCCACTGACATTCCAAGGCTGGCAAAATATCCGAGTTCCCTGAATACACTGCCGGTTTCTTTCTTCATCTATAGCCTTTCTGTAACCTTTTTCCGACCATCAAAGATCAATTTATCCTGAGAGCAAATAGCACATGCTGAATCTCAAGTCAATGTGAAAAAACACTAAATCAACTGTAAAAAACCCGTAATGCTTTCATCCTTGATTTCACCGATTATCCAGGCTTCTTGGCCAATGGTTTTCATTTTTTCAACAAAGGCCCGGGCCTGATTTTTATCCAGACTGATCAACAACCCGCCGGAGGTCTGAGGGTCAAACATCAGATCAACAGCGGCCCTATCTAAAGCCGGGTCAATCCGTGTCAAGGGTTCAAAAAATTTTCGGTTTTTATGGGCCCCTGCCGGCACAAGTCCCATGTTTGCAAAATCCAATGCATTTTTCAGTAAAGGGACCTTCTCTGTGTGGATCAGGATATCTTTCCTTGAACCTTTTGCCATTTCAAGTAAATGTCCGGCCAGTCCAAATCCTGTGACATCGGTGCAGGAATGAATGGTATATTCTTTCATAATACCGGCAGCACCCTTATTCAGCATGGACATGACCGCCACAGCTTCTTCAATATTTTCCTTTGACGCAAGTCTTGCCTTGATGGCCGTTGCCATGACACCGGTACCGATGGGTTTGGTCAAAATCACGGCATCGCCTTTTTGAGCTCCCGTATTGGTCAATACCTTGTCCGGATTCACGATCCCCGTCACCGACAGCCCATATTTAAACTCCGGGTCATCCACGGAATGACCTCCCACCAGAGTGGCCCCGGATTCATGGATTTTATCCAGCCCGCCCCTCAATGTCTCGGCCAGAACCTCCTCAGGGAGATCACAGCTTGGAAAACAGACAATGTTCATGACCGTAATGGGTTCTCCACCCATGGCATACACATCGCTTAAGGAGTTGGCTGCTGCAATCATTCCGAATTCATAAGGAGAATCGGTCACCGGCGTCAAGAAATCAAGGGTCTGGATCAATGCGGTTTCTTCATTGAGCTTGTACACCCCTGCATCATCTGGAGAATCAAGCCCCACAATGAGATTGGGGTGAGATTGGATATGAAGTCCTCGAACAATCCGATCCAGCGTCCCTGGATCAAGTTTGGCCGCTCACCCGGATGCTTTGACTTTCTGTGTCAAAAAGATGGTATTCATTTTTTCCATTTTTAAAATTTTTTCTTGATTAACGTATTATCTTCCATTTCTTTTTTCAAAACCCTTTGATATCGCTTACTCAAACCATGGAAATCACGCAGGCAAACCGGCCGGTGGTTTTTTCCCCCCGATAGGAATAAAAAACATCGGAATTACATTTTGTGCAGATTTTCATGTTCTGGATATTTTCTTTTTTAACCCCTTTTTCCATGAGCTGGTCCTGGCTCATGGCCCAGAAATCAAAAAAATTTTTGTTGTTTTGTTTATACTGCCACAGATGCTCCGGAATCTCATCTTTATAGTTTATAAATTCCGCACAACAGGGACCAAGAGACGGGGAAATCCCGGCCAGGATCTCTTCCGACCGGCAGCCAAATTCTAAAACCATCTTGTCCACACATTTTCCAATGATATTGGCCACACTCCCCCGCCATCCGGAATGAATATTGGCAATAACTTTTTTATCCGGATCATACAGCATGACGGACTGGCAATCCGCCACCTGAATGACAAGGAAAACCCCCTTCATATTGGTGATGATACCGTCCGCCGTATACGTCTCTTTTCCCGGTTCAAAAATTTGTGAGAGATCATTATCATCTTTTTTTAACACCTTGATCGTATCCCCGTGAACCTGGTTTAAAAAGACAAGGGGTTTCATCCCCATTTTTCTGATGATGAGCTTTCTGTTGTTTGAAATGGCCGTCGGTTCATCCCCTGAATCCATGCCGATATTCAGGGAATCAAAGGCCCCCCTGCTGGTTCCGCCGGCTCTGGTAAACACACCGTGAACAATATGGCCATCCTTTTTCAGATGCTCAAACCCATAGACATTGATATCATCATTTTCCATAATACAGCTCACCTATCCGTTCAATTATCCTTGTCGTGGAAATATCGGGTTCCAGAGCAACCCTCTCAATTCTACCCTTGTTCCGTCTCACAAAATCACCCCCCAGAATCTCATTCTCCTGCCAGTCCGCCCCCTTTACCAAGATATCCGGACAGACAGCCTCTATCAACCGCCTCGGGTCAGGTTCATCAAAAAGAACCACATGATCTACACAAAAAAGGGCAGAAAGCAAATAAGCACGGTGGTCCTGACCGATCACCGGCCGTTTTTCACCTTTGATACATTTCACCGAATGATCGGAGTTAAGCCCCAGGATCAGGACATCCCCGAATTCTGCCGCCTTTGTCAGATATTTCACATGCCCGGCATGAAGAATATCAAAGCATCCATTGGTAAAGACGATCTTTTTCCCCACTGCCTTATAGTTTGCACAAACGGCTTTAATCCCTGAAAAGGAAAGGATCTTATCCATATACCTCCGGCCGTCTGTCCGTCATGCAGGGGATCAGGGTTCGGATATTTTCCACTGTCGCAGGATCGATTTCTGCAACCGCGCAAGACTCATTATTTCCGGCATGGGCAATGAGTTTTCCCATGGGATCGACAATCATGGACATCCCCGGAAAGGTGAGACCTGCTTCCTTTCCTGTCCGATTGGAACAGACCATAAACAATTGGTTTTCAATAGCCCTTGCTTTGATCAGCGTTTCCCAGTGTTCTTTTCTGGGTTCCGGCCATTGTGCCGAAACCACAATAAGCTCTGCACCTTTGAGGAACAAGGCCCTTGCAAGCTCAGGAAACCTCAGGTCATAGCAGGTCATCAGCCCGATCCGACCAAGGGTTGACTCCACAGTAACACTATCGCTTCCAGCCGTATAATACAGATGCTCACCCGTAAGCCTGAAAAGATGAAGCTTTCTGTATCTTCCTTTTATTTTTCCATCCGTATCAATAAACACCATGGTATTGAAAACCCGGTCTCCTTCCAGTTCCGGAAGGGTTCCTGCAATGGCCATCCTGTGGTCAAGTGCAAAAATGGATAGCTTTTCAATGATGTTTTGTGTTGATCCGGAATGCTCTTTTAAATTTTGATTATCAAAAGAACAGGAAAACATCTCCGGCAGAACGGCAAGCG
>JAIFMF010000034.1 GCA_020048635.1 Desulfobacula sp.
TTATAAATTATTAATCGCCCAAGAGTATTAAATCTATTCATTTCAATCAAGTAAATTGTTGAGTATGAATAGAATGACGAAAAAATAGCTTCAGTGGTTTATTTTTTAATTCAAGACTGGTAAATTGTGGTATCTTTTTCAAAACAGGTCGGGAAGATCATAGTGAATTATATAGCATTTGAACTTGACGTTTTATTTGAACATGATTTTTTTTCAGAGCTGGGTTACTTTTTTGCCAGATCCATGGCTGTTGCCTATAATGCAAAAGATCCCATCGTGATGGTCTCCTGTGCCCTTGTTTTACAAGCATTACTTGACGGACATGTCTGTCTTGATATGACAACATTGGAAGGCACACAAAAAAATCTATCTGAAACCGGTCATCTCATTGTAAAATACCCTGATGCAGAAACCTGGACAACTGCATTGAGGAAGTCTTCGATGATTTCAGACAGTATTCACACTCCTCTGGTTCTGGATTCGGGCCTGAAATTATATCTTGCAAGATATTTTCATTTCCAAAATCGCCTGGTAGAAAATATTGCTCAAAGAGTTAATTTCCCCTCCCCACCCATGGATGAAACCCTGATTGATGAATTTTTGGAGGAATTTTTCCCTGGCTGTGATGAAAATCACCTGCCCCAGAAGAAAGCCGTAAAAAATGCAGTATTAAAAAGGTTTAGCATTATTTCAGGGGGACCTGGAACCGGTAAAACCTTTGTTATTAGAACTATTAGAAGACTATTATCATTATATACAAAAAAAATCGGGCAGGCTGAACAAAAGATTATTTGTGTGGCACCTACCGGAAAAGCAGCTTCAAAATTGGAAGAGGGGAGTACGATTCATAATGCATTAAGACTATTGATCAAAAAACCCGGTTTCTATTATAATAAAAACAATCTTCTGAATAAAGACGTTGTGATTATCGATGAAGCATCCATGATAGATCTTCCTTTGCTTGCCAGATTGCTGGAGGCTGTCCCGCTGGAAGCCAAAGTCATTATGACGGGAGATAAACATCAATTGACTTCCATACAGGCAGGGGCAGTATTCAATGATCTGTGTGCTGTGAATGAATTGTCCTCAAACACGATTTCATTGAGTTACAATTTCAGATCCCGTGGAAAAACCGGAATTGAGAAGTTGTCAAAAGCCATCAATGAAGGAGATATTCAACATTTTGAGGCCCTTTTGTTGTCCAAAGATTACCCGGATCTTATTTTTAAAGACTATGATAACAGTGAATCCGTCATGG
The DNA here is from genome assembly GCA_020048635.1 of Desulfobacula sp. Classification (GTDB taxonomy): domain Bacteria; phylum Desulfobacterota; class Desulfobacteria; order Desulfobacterales; family Desulfobacteraceae; genus Desulfobacula. The sequence continues at coordinate 1,259 of JAIFMF010000034.1, forward strand.
GAATTCTTCAAACATATATCATGGAAGGATATAGGCCTTTTAATGATGCGCAAAATGCAGCAGAAGCCCTTACCAAGCTTGATGAATTCAGGATATTATGTGCACATAATAAAGGGGAATACGGATCATTACAAGTTAATCATATTTGTGAAAAGATTTTGCGGTCATCCTATAATTCTGATATAGAGGAAAAATCCTTTATAAAGGCTATCATGGTGAACTCCAATGACTATAAGAAAGGATTATTTAATGGTGATACCGGCGTTGCAATTGAAAAAAATGGAAAAATCACAGCATTTTTTAAAGACTTGGATAATAATATCAGACAATACCGATATTCAGATCTGCCCTCCCATGATATGGCATTTGCAATAACCATTCACAAAAGCCAGGGATCAGAGTTTGATTCGGTTTTAATGTTTATCCCGAGCAGATTTTCTCCGGTTGTTACGAAACAATTGTTATATACAGGCGTGACAAGGGCAAGAAAAAAAGTGATCATTATCGGTAACCTTGACATCATGAAAGCTGCAATCAGCGTGAATGTAAAACGGCATTCAGGTGTTGAAGAATACCTGGGAAAACAAATAAGAAAGCAAATATCTTGAAAAAAAATCAAACAATATCCAAACAAATATGGCAATTTTTCTGTTCCGCCCGGCTTGCGGTTTACACGCTTGTTCTCCTTGCTCTTACATCGATTATCGGAACTATTGTTCTTCAAAATGGGGCAGAAGAAGAATATATCAAATTTTATGGGCATGGGTGGTATAACCTTATTAAAACATTCAATTTTGATGATATGTATCATGCCTGGTGGTTTTTAGGTCTGCTTGTCATCTTATGCATTAATATTATTGTATGTTCAATCGAAAGACTCTCAAGCACATGGAAAATCATTTTTCCCAAAAAGATAACATTTAATCCTGACAGGTTTAGAAAATTGAAAAACCTGGAAACTATTACCGTTAATAGAACCACGCCTGATTTAACCCTTGAATTTGAAAAATTATTGTCAAAAACTGTTGGTCATGTGTCGAAAGAAGAAACAGGAAACAGCGCCCTTCTTTATGCGGAAAAAGGAAGATGGACCCGCATAGGGGTATATATTGTTCATACAAGTCTGCTACTGCTTTTATTGGGTGCCCTGATTGGATCACTGTTCGGGTTTAAGGCCAACTTGAATCTGGATGAAGGGAAATCCTCGGATGAAGCAATTCTTATCGATAGCAAAAATCCTGTAAAACTTGGTTTTTCAATTCAGTGTAATGATTTTAATGTCAAATTTTACGATACCGGTGCGCCCGAAGAATTCAGATCGAATCTTACCATCCTTGAAGACGGCAAAGAAACCCTGACACAAGATATTCTCGTCAACCATCCGCTGAGATACAAAGGCATTAATATTTTTCAATCCACTTATGGTTCGGCTCCACCGGATAGTATAAGTCTTGAAATCATCCGGCAGGAGGATAAAATGGCCTTGATAAAGAATGTTAAAATCGGGGAAGAAATTCAACTATCTGATGAAGAGACTTTGTTTATGATTGAAGAATTCCTGCCTCACTTTGATTTCAACGGTAATGATCTTGGACAGGCCTTTGTCGGAAGGATTGTTGAAAAGGACGGCAAAAGTTTCCAGATAGGGTTGCCCTTGAAATTTCCCACATTCGATAAAATGAGAAAGGGAACTTTTGCTTTTGTGATCAAAGGAGCTGAACAGAAACATTATACAGGGCTTCACATTACAAAAGATCCTGGAATCTGGTATGTATATGCTGGATTTTTTCTGATGATTATCGGATGCTGGATCACTTTTTTTATGGCCCATGAGTCCTATTTTGTTGAAATTGAAACTGCCGGAGAGATGTCTTCAACTATTTCTATTTCAGCGACATCAAATAGAAACAGCCATGGGTTGAGACTTAAAATTCGAAAAATGCGTCATATAATTAAAGGGTAAATATTTTTTTATGAACAGTTCATTTCTATTATCTTCGACAACATTCATTTATGCCCTGGCTTCAGTTTTCTATATCGGATCCTTTGCATTTAAAAAACAGATTCTATCCAAAGCCGGGTTTGTTGTCCTTGTTATCGGTTTTCTGGATAATACTGCCGGTATCATCATGCGGTGGGTTGAGTCTTACCAGATGGGGTATGGGCATGCACCTTTTTCCAATATGTATGAGTCTCTGATATTTTTCTCCTGGACCGTTGCCGTCCTGTATATTTTTGTTGAGTTTAAATATAAGGAAAGCATTATCGGTGTTTTTGTTTCACCATTAATATTTCTTGCAATTGCCTATGCTTCCTTTGACCCGAACACCAGCAGCAAAATATCTCCTTTGCTGCCTGCGCTGAAAAGCAACTGGCTCATTGCCCATGTTATCACCTGTTTTTTGGGGTATGCCGGATTTGCCGTGGCCTTCGGATTCAGCATCATGTATTTTGTAAAACCTCGTAACCCTCAATCGGAATCAATGTTTGCAAAACTTCCATCATGGGAACTCATTGATGAGTTAACCTATCAGATGGTGGTGTTCGGATTTCTTTTTCTTACCATTGGTATTATCACGGGGGCGGTCTGGGCCAACTCGGCATGGGGAAAATACTGGACCTGGGACCCCAAAGAAACCTGGTCCCTGATCACCTGGCTGATCTACGCCATCTTCATGCATTTGAGAATCATCAGAGGATGGTCTGGAAAATCTCTTGCCTATATTTCCATTATTGGATTCGTGGCAGTTCTTTTTACTTATTTCGGTGTAAATTATCTCTTAAGCGGGCTGCACAGCTACGCATAAAATCAATGCCATTCAAGATCAATTGCCTTTCTTAATTTATCTTCTTGACAAGAAAACGAGATGTTAATATAGAATAACGCTGATTACGGATACTGTTGCTAAGCAGTAAGGATTACTGCTCGCAAAAAAATAGTCTGAGCTCCTGGCTTGGACAAAATTGGCTAACTTAACATCAACCTTATAAATTGATGGAGTTTTCATGAGCAAGGTAGAACACAAAAGTGAGAGTGGTTCCGAGGAAAGTACAGGGGAATGCGCTGCCGGTGACACAAAAGATGACAAAGGGCTGGGACTCGGTGTCATCTTTTTTATTTTGGCATTTGTCATATGCTTCTTATCCGGCACGCTGCTGTTCCCCAAATTGCTCTATTCCAAAAAAGAGCAGCCTTTTAATTTTGATCACAAGCTTCATGTTGAACAAACAAGTGATTGTGAATCATGCCATGCGTTAAGGGAAGACGGCAGTTTTAACGGCATTCCAAAACTTGCTAAATGTATGGAGTGCCATAGTGAAACACCTCTGGGCGAGACAAAAGATGAGGCCGTGTTTGCGGAAATGTATGTAGCCAAAGAAAAGGAAGTTCCCTGGTATGTTTATTCAAGGCAACCGGATTGTGTCTTTTTCTCTCATGCGGCACATACCAAAACTAAAGGAATGGATTGTGTAACATGTCACGGTCCTATCGGCACGTCCACCACATTGAAACCCTATGAAGAGAATCGGATTACAGGCTATAGCCGTGATATCTGGGGTCAGAATATCTGGGGAATTAAGAAACATTCCTGGGATCGTATGAAGATGGATGACTGCGCAGAGTGTCACAAAAAGGAAACAGGCCACCAGGGCTATTGTTTCCAGTGCCACAAATAGACAACCTGAAACACAAGAATTCAAAAACTTTATAGAGGAATAATTTATGAAAGTTGATCGAAGAAGCTTCTTGGGATTGGGACTTGGTGCAGTTGCAGGTATTTCAGTTTCTCCCGTTATATTGAAACTGACAGATGATTCTTCCATCTGGACACAAAACTGGCCATGGACTCCTGTTCCCGTTGACGGAGAAGTAAGCTATGTAAGTTCGGTTTGTAGTCTTTGTCCTGGAAGCTGCGGCATCAGCGTCAGGAAAATTGATGACAGACCTGTCAAGGTTGAAGGACTCGATGAATATCCCATCAATGACGGCGGGGCATGCCTTCATGGGATATCTATCCTTCAGTATTTATATGATCCTGCAAGAATTAAAACACCTTTGAAAAAAAAGGGTGACAAATTCGAAGAAATTTCCTGGGATGATGCTGTTTCCATGGTTGCAAAAAAGCTCTCTGATATCAGATCCGCCAAAACACCTGAGAAACTGGCCTGCATTATAGATAAGGATCAGGGATCTGTTTCAGGGCTCTTTAAAAGACTAATGAAATCATTTGGATCAACCAATCTTTATACCATGCCGAGTTTTGAGTCTTATCTTGAATTGACAGCAGCAGCATTGCACGGTAAGGGAACAACCATTGGATTTGATCTTGAAAATTCGGATTTTGTTTTAAGTTTTGGCGCCGGAGTCATCGAAGGATGGGGATCACCTGTAAGCTGTTTTAAAGCCAATGCATCCAGAAAGGAAAGGGGGGCTAAGCTTTATCAGATTGAACCCAGACTTTCCAATACAGCCGCTAATGCTGACAAATGGGTTCCAATTAAACCCGGAACAGAAGCTGATCTGGCCCTGGGCATGGCTGCGGTTATCCTGAAAAAGAATCTGTTTGATGCTGCAGCGGCTGCTAAGTTCAAAGGCGGATTCAACAAACTTGCAGCAACGCTTCAAAACGATTACTCCCTTTCAAAAACATCTGAAATAACCGGCATAAAAGAAACTGATATTGAAGAAACTGCGACTCTGTTTGCAAAAGCAAAGATGCCGGTTGCGGTCTTTGGCAAGGGCAGGGGGGATGGTTCTCAGAGTCTGAAGGAATTGATTGCCGTACATTCCTTGAACTGCCTTGTGGGTAGTATCAATAGAAAAGGTGGAGCATTTATTCAACCGGTTAAGAATTATCTGGAATTTCCGGAAGAATCCATGGATGATGCAGCCAAAGAAGGGATTGCTAAGCCTAAATTCGGTCAATATGTCCACGATCTGTTTGAAAAAGTCAATGTATCTTCTCAACCGGCTGTGGAAGCGCTTTTTGTCTATCAGTCCAATCCCTGTTATGCATTGCATGATACCAAAACCATTAAACAGGCGTTTGGGAAGATACCCTTTGTTGTCAGTTTTTCATCATTTATGGATGAAACTGCCGGAGAGGCGGATATTATCCTGCCGGTTCATACATTTATTGAACGGCTCGAAGATATTCCTTCCGGAGCCGGACTTGCAAAAATGGTGGTCGGGCTATCAAAACCCGTTGTCAAACCGTTATTTAATACAAAACATCCTGGAGATATTCTTCTTCTTATTGCAAAAGCACTTGGCGGCTCAATTGGTAAAAACTTTGAATGGGCATCTTATGACAAGTGCCTTGAAACTGTGGCGGGAAGCATCTGGAAGTCATTATCAAAAAGCGGTCATGCAATTTTGGCCAAAGGTGTTCCTGAAGCACCTCCCGAAGTTGATATGACTTTTCTTGCTGGAAATCCTGCATCGGTTCAGTCAAACGGAGATGGGGATCTAATGCTGATTCCCATTGATAATATGAGATTGCCCAGCTCAGCACCGGCCGCAGCTCCTTTTTCCATTAAAACCGTCTCTGATGAAGTGTTAAAAGGCAAAGATACGGTTGTTGAAATCAATCCCAAAACTGCTGGCAGCCTTAAAAATTATGACTATGTGACCTTAACCACCCCTGTGGGGACTGCAAAAGTCATGATCAATCTCAATGATGGCATGATGCCGGGTGTGATTGGAATGGTGAAGGGCCTCGGTCATACCTTTGATAATAAATATGTATCAAACAAGGGTGTCAATATTAATGACTTGATCGGCCCGGTAATTGAACCCGGTTCAGGAGTGGATGCTGCCTTTGGAATAAAAGTTAAAATTTCAAGAGCTTGATATTCAAGGATAATTTGCTAAAGAGGTTTTTAATGAATAAAAATGATAAAAAAGCACATAAGTTCGGAATGGTGATAGATCTGGACAAATGTACAGGATGCGGTTCCTGCATGGTTTCGTGCATGTCTGAGAACAATGTCCCATTCAAGGAGGATGAATCCAACAAAAAGGATAGTATCACCTGGATGCGTGTTTATAAATTGACCAATGGTAAATCCTTTCCTGAGACAGAAATTGTATACCTGCCAAGACCCTGTCAGCATTGTGGCGGTAAGGGGGACCATGGGCATTCGCCCTGCGTTTCCGTTTGCCCTGCAACGGCAACGGATTATGGATATGATACAGGAATTGTAAGCCAGATTTATACCCGCTGTTTTGGATGCAGGTATTGCATGGGAGCATGCCCCTATCATGCCCGGTATTTCAACTGGTGGGATCCCAAATGGCCCGAAGGCATGGAAAAATACCTGAGCCCGGATGTATCTCCCAGAATGAGGGGTGTGGTTGAAAAGTGCAGTTTTTGTTATCACAGATACCAGGCTGCCAAAGACAAGGCATATTATGATGGACGGGAAGATATTGAGGAAAATGAATATCAGACTGCCTGTACCACGGCCTGTCCTGCTGGCGCCATTGTTTTCGGGGATCTTTACAATCCTGCCCACAGGGTACACGAGATTGTAAAACCGGACCCCCACCCGGCATCGATTAACTCGACCGTCGTTGGCAAGTCACGAAACCCTAATGTATTCAGGCTTCTTGAAAGACTTGGAACTAACCCGAAGGTCTATTATCTTTCCGAACGTGAATGGGTCAGAAAAGCCGGGGATAATTATCTTGCCGGTGAATGGGATAAAATTAAGAATCATCATGGGTCCGAATCCCATGGTTAACATATCCAAAACCTTTGTTAGGAGTGAATAAATATGGATTCTGCATTAATACCTGAAGGTGCAAAACGCTGTGCTTTTCCAAAATTTGCCTTAGGAATTGCCATTGTGGGTGCCGTGGTTCTCTGGGGCGTTTATGCCATGGGGCTCATCTGGTGGAAAGGCCTTAACCAGACCAATATGAACGATAATTACGGGTTTGCCCTCTGGATCTGGGCGGATCTTGCGGTTATTGCAGTGGGCGGCGGCGCATTTTTTACAGGTCTGTTAAAATATATTTTTAAAGTGGATGAACTAAAAAACATCATCAATTTTGCCGTAATCATCGGTTTTATCTGTTACAGCTCGGCGCTGCTGATCCTTGCCATCGATATCGGTCAGCCCCTGCGCGGATGGTTTATTTTCTGGCATGCCAATGTCCATTCCATGCTGACAGAAGTGGCTTTTTGTCTGTCCTGCTATTTTGCGGTATTGACCATTGAGTTTATCCCCAACATCCTGGAAAACAGACAGGCCAACAAGGTGCCTTTCTTTCATCATCTTGCCCATAACATGCATGGGGTAATGGCTGTTTTTGCTGCAACCGGTGCTTTTCTTTCCTTTTTTCACCAGGGATCACTTGGCGGTGTTGCAGGAGTCATGTACGGGCGGCCTTTTGCAGTAAGGGAAGGCCTTTTAATCTGGCCCTGGACTTTCTTTTTGTTCACATGGTCTGCGGCTGCTTTCGGCCCCTGTTTTACTCTACTGGTGACAAAAATTACAGAAGCCGTTACTGGCAAAAAACTGGTTAAGGATAATGTGGTGCATCTCCTTGCAAAAATATCCGGCTGGATGATCACCACTTATATCATTGCCAAGATCATTGATACCATTTATTGGGCTACCGTTACCGTACCGGGACTTGGACTGGATATCGATCATTTCTATTCCAATAATGCTTTTTACGGGTACTGGATACTGTTTACCGAGATCATCATCTGCGGTGTTATCCCGGGTCTTCTTCTCATCATGAAATCAACCCGTGAAAACCCGACACTCAGACTGCTCGCCATTATTCTGGGTGTGATCGGTGTCTGTCTGAACCGATGGGTTATGGTGCTCCAGATCATGGCCATCCCGGTAATGAGCTTTGATACTTGGGCGCTCTATATTCCAAGCTGGCAGGAAGTCGCTACAACGGTTCTTCCGGTTGCCTATGGAATTATACTGATTGCGGTTACCTACCGGTATCTTCCTGTTTTTCCACAGGAAAAAGAGCTTAACGCAGTTCAGCCGGTCACAGAAACCGAATAATTATTTGAAGGAGAAAGAGTATGTTTCCATTTAATTTTGAATGGGTCTGGGATATGGCGCATGTAATCTTTTTCGGCGGGTTCTGGTATGCCATTTCCATCTTGGGCGCTGGTCTGACGTACTGTATTTTAAAGGCAGCATATGACACCTTTAAAGGCGGTGGAGAATCACATCATCATCATTAGAAAATGATTTTTATACCATAGCTTTTGGTGTTTTTACAATCTCATGGCGTGAGTACAGCCTATGCCGCCATTGAAGTCGGGATTGAATTTGTATTGCATGAGCTTTCCAATGACGGGCATGTCTGTTATCCCATGGATGATTTGTGTGAGAAGGCCGGATCATCAATGAAATCGACTTAACCCGGATGAATTAAGCAAAAGCAAACTTGAAAAACAGTTTGATGCGCTTTTTACCCGAAAAACCGGATGGGCATCACTCGATCTGGCACTGAAAAGAATTTTTAAAAACAAAACTGAACTCCTCTTGGAAAAGACCTGCAGAAAATTAAAAATATCTTTCTGGGCGTATCTGACAGATCGGTTATATCGGAGAAATAAAATTCCTCCTTTATACGAAATAATCACACAAAAAATGGCTGTATCTGTCACATAGGAATATTCAATTCTTACTCCTGACTTTTTGGGATCTTACGATGACAATCCTTTTTAAATAGGATATTTTTAAGTAATGTTTTCCATTTCCCCTGTTATTTTTTGAAACGCTTCCGTAATGGCAGAGCTCTTGAATTTGTTCTGAAAGGAAATACCGTTATCCCCGCATTTTACCATATCCGGATCAAAAGGGAGTTTCCCCAAAAATTGAATGCCATAGGCCAGGGCTGTTTTTTCACCGCCACCGGTTCCGAAAATATCAACGGTCCGGTTACAATGGGGACAGGTAAAACCGCTCATGTTTTCGATAATTCCAAATATACTCATATTGACGTTTCTGCAAAAACTGATGGATTTACGGATATCTGCCAGGGATACCTCCTGGGGAGTGGTGACAATAACGGCCTTGGCATCCGGAATCAACTGGGCAATAGTTAAGGGTTCATCCCCAGTACCGGGTGGTGAATCAATGATCAGATAATCCAGGTCGCCCCAGTCGGCCTCCCCGATAAACTGACGGATAGCGGTATGTTTGACCGGGCCCCTCCAGATAATCGCCGTATCCTTGTCCGCCATAAGGGATTCCATGGACAGGACTTTCAGGTTGGCTGAGTAGGGCATCGGCGTCATCTGACGATTGGCGTTGGCTTCCAGCATGCCTGTCAGTCCAAGCATCCTGGGAATATCCGGCCCGTGGATATCCACATCCAATAATCCAACCTGGTATCCTTTATTTGCAAGGGCAATGGCAAGATTTACGGATACGCTTGTTTTTCCAACACCGCCCTTACCGCTCATCACAATGAATTTTTGTTTGATCTTGTTTAAAGACTGCCGGGCAAGTTCATCAGGGTCAGGCCCCGGCATTTGGCTCGCAATTCCGTTTATTGATTTTTGTTTCATATTTTTTCCCCTTTATTGAAGGAGCTAAGGGTGGATGGTAATAATATGCCGGGGCAATTCCCGGATGTTTTATGATCGAGCTCATGGCTCATTTTGTCCATCAGATGCTCCTTGGTTTCTTGTTTGTATCCCCTCGTGGAAGTCTGTTCCAATGTCATTTTTAAGTAGGCCTGCTCGTTCACATATTCTCAACACAACCCTACATTCTTGAACAAGGGGCAAGCCACATCGATCAGGGGTTAAGACATATTACGCAGGACTTGGCAATGAATATAAGATATCCAAAAACGTAAATTTTTCTCATGTTTTTCAAGAACAAAGCTTATATTCGGATTTTGGGAAAATAACTGAAAAGCAGGCGCCCTTGCCTTCCGTGCTGTCTACCTGAATCGTGCCATGATGAGCCTCAACAATGTTTTTCACAATGGCGAGCCCCAGGCCGGTCCCATTAATATACCGAGTTTTTTCATTCTTCACACGATAGAATCGATCAAAAATATGATCCAGATCCTTTGCCGGAATCCCCAGGCCGGTGTCTGAAACCTTTATAGCCAGGCAATCGCTTTTTTCATCTGTCCATACCAGAATTTCACCCCCATTCGGGCTGTACCGAATCGCATTGGATATGAGGTTGGATACCACTTCTTCAATGTTCATCCGATTTCCCATCATGTAAACCTCTTTTGCAGAGTCCTTTATCGACAGATGGATGGATTCGGCTTCTGCTTTTTCGCGATAACCCTCCACCTGACCTTTAATCAGCTCAATCAGATTTAATTCCTCCCTGTCCTGATTAATCAATCCTGATTCAATTTTGGAAAGATCGAGAAGCTCTGATGAAAGCTGGGTTACTGAGTTGATGCGATCCGAAACCCGCTTCAAAATTTCTTTCTGCTTTTCTGTCAATGCTCCGGCAAGTCCGTCCAGAATAACATTCAACTGCATGAGGACGGAATTCAGCGGGCTTTTGATTTCATGGGCAACCATTGAAACAAAATCCGATTTCATTTGATTGATTTTTTTTAAGTCCGTAATATCATGGAAAACAGTAATAGACCCTAGGTTTCGGTTCAAGCGGTCCTGAAACGGAATACACCGGATGCCGATGATTATCTCGTCTTTTCCTTTGGGTATGATGATTTCCTCAGTGATTTCTGAAAATGTGTTCTCAGGCTGATGAACAGCCCTGTCTATCACTTCCAGCAGCTTGGGATCTGTTATGAATTCCGTTATGTTGTGGCCGATGATCGCTGTTTTTCTGCAACCGATCATTTTTAAAAAGGCCGGGTTTGCAAGAGCAATCCGTTTCTGGTTATCTGTTGTCAAAACCCCTTCGGTCAAGGTATTGATCATGACCCTCATCCGGGATTTTTCCGTCGCAATATCCTGAAGAGTCCGGATAAATTCTATGGCCTTGCAGATGATGACCCTTAATTCTTGGGGTGAGAACGGTTTTGGTAAAAAATCAAAGGCCCCTTTTTTCATTGTCTCAACAGAATGTTCAAGGGTTGCATAACCGGTAATAACGATGACAACCGTATCCGGATGATGCGCTTTGACATCTGTAAGGACATCAAAACCGGACATTCCCGGCATCATCAGATCTAAAAGGAGAATATCAAAATGTTTTTCTTCAAGCATCTTTAAGCCTTTGATGCCGTTTTCAGCGATTTCAACATCACATCCTTCTTCGGTCAGTAATCTTTTACATGCTTCCTGGATCCGAATTTCATCGTCTACGACCAATACCCTTGGCTTAAAAAATAGATTCTGAACACACTCTTTTATGGAATTTCCTGATAAATTTTTCATTTGTTCTATATTTTTACCGATTAATTTTTTAATTGGCCGGTTATGGGATTGCACAGGGCTGGCCCATCTTCCGATGCCACATACATGGGGAATTCAATGATAAACGTCGTTCCTTTTGAACTTGTTCGTTTAATGGAAATTTTTGCCCCATGCTCTTCCAATATGCCGTAAACAATACTCAACCCGAGTCCGGTACTTTTTCCCACTGCCTTTGTTGTAAAAAATGGATCAAAAATTTTGGATAAATTTTCATGGGGGATCCCCGTGCCTGTATCTTTGATTTCAAGAAAGATCTTTTTCAGGATTTTTTCTTTACGGGTCATGAGCGTGATGGTACCGATTCCATCCATGGCATCTGCTGCATTCATGATCAAATTGATCATGACCTGATTCAACTTGGTCGTATCTGCAAGAATCAGCATCATATCCTCGGACAGATCTTTTTCAATCTGTATATTTCTGAACTTTTTCTGGTCCCGGATCAAGGTCAGGCTCTGTTCGACAATCTCATTGAGATGGACAATGGTCTTGGCAGATCCTTCCTTCCGGCTGTAGGCGAGAAGGCTTTTGACGATTTCCTTGCACCGGTTGGCATCTTCAAGAATACAGTTAAGGTCTTCGGTCATGGCCTTGTCCATATCCTTACGTTCCAGAAGAAGGCCTGCATAAAACAATATCCCGGTCAAAGGGTTGTTGATTTCATGGGCAACGCCTGCTGCCAGTTGGCCGAGAGACGCCATTTTGTCTGAGTGGGCAAGCTGTTTCTGGGCCATTTTCAACTCTTTTTCAACCTTGGTCTTATCTTTTAAATCGTTATAAATGGCCATGGTGGCAGATTCATTGCCTTTGTCATCGTAAATGATGGCAGCCGACATCTCAACTTCAATCTCTTCCCCGTGGGAATTCACAATGGTCGTCCGTGGAACGAGAAGTTTTCCCTGGCCTCCGACTTTTTCATTCCGAAGCATTTTCATGATTTCCTTGGCTTTTCCCGGAGGATACAATTGCTCGGTATGGCGGATTTTTCCTTCTCCGCCGTTATAATCACCAAACAACTCTTTTGCCACAGAGTTCATTAAATTGATATTTCCCTGCCTATCGGCCGCAACAATGGCGCTTGCAGAAGAATGGATCACCTGGCTGATAAATTCCTGTGCGCCATGCAACTGGTTTTCAAGGGATTTGGTCTGGGTAATATCCCGCATACCGGCGATGATATAAGCGACTTCTCCGGTATCATCAAAAATTGGAGAAAATACTCTCTCCTCCCATCGATAATGACGTTTCAAGGTAAACCGGTGAGTCTTTTTGTCTTTCAGGACCTTGGAAATCGTGCATTGCTCTGTTTCACAGGGGGTATCCTTATAAAAAAAAGCATGAAAACACTTTTTCCCGTAGATTTCTTTATAAGACAGGTTAAAGGTTTCATAAAATTTCTTATTTGCTCCCACAAGGGTCCGGTCCAGAGAAATGACCACACTGGGATAGAACAGGGAATCAAATACCCTTGTCTGCCAGTCCACTGCCTTCTCTGATTCTTCCGATTCTCTCATTTTTGATTCACAGCTTTCTATATGGCTTATGGATTTTCAAACACTGTTGTCAATGCCTGCTTAGCCTTTGTTCCCCTGCCTTTCTGCAGAAGGATATGGATACTGGCACCGGTACAACAGGCCTGTAAAACAGGTATCTCATGGTTTTGAAGGCATTGCAGGGTCCGGCTCATAATTCCATGCCGATCCCCGAAATGAGGCCCGTGAAAACTCAAAAGTTCGGCAGGATAAACCTTTTGTCCAAGGTCTATCTGTGGTTTACCTGTCAATAAAAACAGATGGATCTGTTGATCAGGGGTCATATAAGCGGATACATTGGAAAAGCAATCATGGGTGTTAAGGGACCGGAGTCTTTGCCCGAATCCGGATAAATGGTCAAAAGAAAATTCATAAACATTCAGGTTCAATCCTGTTGTCAAAACCATGCCATAGGTCTTGATTTTCTCTTCAACATAGGTTGCCCGGGTTTCAGGATATCTTTTCTTTACGAACAAGGCCTGCTCATCGTTCTCCTCCTGCTCAAAGGGAGCATGGGACCGGGGCAGATCAAATCCGTCAGACAGCATTTTCGTAAACCTGAGGCTATGATCCTCATCCTGAACAAACGTCAGCATTGAATTGGAAGACACCATATAGTGAAAAAAATGTTTCTGTTCACCCAGAAGCTGCAACATCAGCCCTAGAAACTCAAGTCTGTGATGATGGGGATAAACCGACACGGTACAGATATCCGGATTACACTGCCAATCGCCGGCCGTATGGACGTTCTGTCCGAAATTTTTTGAAGCGATCGTTCCTGAAACAAAGGTCCTGTTTCCCATGGTATTCAATATCATACATACCATATTGATCTTCCTGGATTCCAATGCCTCATAAAGAAAAGCACGGTCCGGCATCTTTAGGAGGATATCGTCCTGCGTGACCTGGATAAACTTTTTATTCAGGCGGATTCCATTTATTTTGACTGAGTCTGTCATGTTTAAAATTTGATCACACTGCCTTTGTGACAAGATCAAAATGGCGGGGATGCTGAAAATTTACCCCGCCATATGAATGTTATACTTCAGCTTGATGTTCCGGTTTAAATTCAAATATCAGTTGCAATAGCTGTCGATAATCTCCATGAGTTTGTCGAGATCTATGGGTTTTGGGACATAATCATCTGCCAGGGTTGTTTTACCGTCATGATGGGTATAGCTGGTTGTTCTGACGGAATCCGCCACAGCAGTTAAAAGCACAACAATAATATCCTTTAAATGGTCAGCCTTTTTGATCTCGTCGCACACTTCCCATCCGTTTTTTCTTGGCATCATGACATCCAGGATAACCAGAAAAGGTTTTTCCTCTTTTATTTTTTCCATGGCTTCTTCACCGTCATAGGCCCTGGAAACCCTGTATTCCAAAGCTTCCAGCTTCATTGAAACCGCTTCCACCAGATCGGGATCATCATCTACGACTAAAATTAATTGTTTATTGCTCATTTTATTAGCTCCTTTTTTATTTTCTAAAGATTTTTTAATTCATTTTCAGCAGGCCTTGGTAACAAACCTGCATTTTTAACGATTTGAGGAACCTTTTCTTCCCATTCAATGGCCATGATATGAAATCCATGAACCCCTCTGACCTCCTTTAATCTTTGTATAGATTCCACCGCTATTTTCAACCCCTCTTCAGGCTGTTCAGCTTTGCTGACCCCTTCAAGGCGTTTGATAATTTCATCGGGCACATCCATCCCCGGGACTTTGTTTTTCATATATCTTGCCATCCCGGCAGATTTCATGGGGGTGATCCCGGCCAGAATATGCACCTGCTTATCCAGCCCCCTGTCACACACCATTTCCATATATTTTTCAAATTTTTCCAGATTAAAAACACATTGGGTCTGGATAAAATCCGCGCCGGCCTTTACTTTTTTAGCAAGCCTTGCAACCCTGAGTTCAAAAGGGTCGGCAAAAGGGTTAGCCGCAGCACCCACAAACATTTTCGGTGGGCTGTCAATATCTGCCCCCCCCTGGAATTTTCCCTCATCCCGCATTTTTTTAACCATCTGCACCAATTGCACGGAATCCAAGTCAAATACCCCTTTTGCCATGGGATGATCGCCAAATTTCGGATGGTCCCCGGAAAGACAGAGCATGGTATTAATACCCAGCGAATATGCTCCGATAATATCACTCTGCATGGCCAGGCGGTTCCTGTCTCTTGTCACCATCTGCAGGATGGGATCCATGCCCATCTGTTTGATGATCACACCGGCTGCCCAACTGGACATTCGCACCATGGCGGTCTGATTGTCTGTTACATTTACGGCATCCACATAATCTTTTAAAAGAAGTGCCTTTTCTTTTACCTTCTCAGGACGTGCGCCACGTGGGGGGCCGCATTCAGAGGTTACGGCAAGATTTCCCGATGCCAGTACAGTTTCCAGTCTGCTCGTTGTCTTCATAGTAGCAAATCCTTTCTAACTATTTTCCTGGGCCCGCCGCCGCCAGCAGACCGCCAGTCCTTAGCTTCCATAATTTCTTCATAGCGCTTTTCCAACCCCAAAGCCTTTAATCTTTCCCAGATCAGGCACCAGGCACAGTCAACATCCGGCGCAATTTCACATTTGCCATGGGAGGTTCCGCCACAGGGGCCATTGAGCAGGTGTTTGGAACAGCGTGCCACCGGGCAGATGCCTCCGGTCAGACCCAGAAGACAATCGCCGCACCCTTGACATCTTTCGGCCCAAATTCCCTGGGCTTCGGATGCGCCCATAAACAGGGTATTAACGGCAGGGAACACCGGGGTCTCCCTGTATCGCCCGGCCAGGGTCTGCACACCGCAGCCGCAGGCCATGGAAAGAACCGCCTCAGTTCTGTGAATCTCCGATGCCAGTTCTTCTACATATTCAGGGTCACATTGTCGTTCCAGTGTAATTTCCTTTATTTCAATGGTTCGGCCTTGTTTTAAATAATGCAGGCGAAGGACTGAAGCCAGAAGACCGACCTCTTTTCTGCCGCCTGCAGCACACACGGTTACACATTCATTACAACCCACCAGAAAAATTTTTTCATAGGGCGAAATAGAATCTATAATTTCTTTTAACGGCTTTTGTTCTGCTGTTATCATGTTTGTATCTCCAAAGATTGCATTATCAGCGTTGTGTCTGCCGATAACTGTCTGTATTCATCTGCTTTACGGGACTGGGTCCCAGTTGTTTTATTTTTTCAGTAAACTCACATGCCGTCCGGGCAAATACTTCACCCATTCCGGCCGACATATTCATCATTGCCAGCCGCTGCGTGTCCCAGCCAAGATCCTGCAAAATTTTCTGGACATGGGCCACCCTTTGAGCGGCACGGGTATTCCCGTTTTTAAAATGACAGTCCCCTTCAAGACAGCCAGCCACATAAACACCGTCAGCACCTTTTTCAAAAGCGCTCATGATGTGGAGGGCATCCACTTTCCCGGTGCAGGGGACCCGGATGATTTTTACATTTGTAGGATAGGACAACCTTTTGCTGCCGGCCATATCAGCAGCGGTATAAGCACAATAATGGCAACAAAATGCAATAATTTCCGGTTCAAAATTTTCCATCAATTCAACCCTCCAAGCAAACCCTCTATTTTGGCCAGAATCTGATCATCTTCATAGGCAAATAACTGAATGGCCTTGGCCGGACAATCTGCAACACACACGCCGCATCCCTGACATTTGGCCGGATCAATCTGTGAATAACCGTCTTCATTGATAAACGGGATGCTGAAAGGACAGGCGCGAACACAGATAAGGCAGGCAGCGCATTTTGAGGAATCCACTTTTGCCACTGCCGCACCCAGGTTGATTTCCTTTTTTGCCAGCAGGGCCTGTGCCCGGCAGGCAGCCGCATGGGCCTCGGTAATACTCTCCTGGATGTTTTTGGGAGATCGTGCCGTTCCGGCCACAAAAATACCCCTGACACTCATGTCAACCGGTCTTAGTTTGACATGATCTTCAAGGAAAAAATGATCGGAGGTTCTCGGAAGATGAAACATCATGGCCATGTCTTCCGTGGTCTCGTCATCTGCTGTCATTCCCGTGCTCAAAGCCAGACAGCTTGTTTCAATCTGAATTTTACGATCCAGAATGATGTCGTGTGCAAAAACGGAAATCCGGTCATTTTCAACCCATACCTCTGGTTTATTCTCCAAAGAAAACCGAATGAACTGGATACCCATGTTTCGGGCCTGTCTGTAATAATCCTCCTGAAATCCATAGGTACGCATATCCCGGTAAAAAACATAAATCTCAATATCCGGATTCAACGTTTTAGCCCGTAATGCATTTTTAACTGCAGCCTGACAGCAGACCCTTGAGCAGTTAGGGTTACCGGGCTCCCTTGACCCGGCACACTGGATCATGACCATCTGGGTCATTTTTTTTATTTTTTCAGGATAATCTTCAATCAGCACATCCAGTTCAAGTTGGGTCACAATATTTTCATGCAGCCCCAGACCATATGCATCCGGCCGGTTCGGCAAGGCACCGGTGGCAAAAATGGTTACCCCGTGATCAATCTGCATATAGTTCATTCTTGGACCGGTTTGAAGCCCTGTTTTAAACCGGCCCGGTACTCCTGAGTGATCAACGATAATGGAATTTGCCAATACCATGATATTTTTATGGGTGGATACTTGATCCGTCAAACGGGACATGAATACGCCCACATCCTCTCCTTCAATGGTTCTCCGGATGGATTTGGCCAGGCCTCCCAGGGTTGAGTTTTTTTCCACAAGATAGACTTTAATTCCCTGATCTGCTAACTGAAGTGCCGCTGTCATTCCGGTAACCCCACCGCCGACAACCAGTGCATTAGGATTCATGGGCAGGAATTGATCCATCAGCGGTCTGCTTTTACGGACACCGCAGATACCGGCCCTGAGCAGTTGGAATGCTTTATTGAGAGCTTCTTTGGGATGCCCTAAATGGGCCCAGGCATCCTGGTCCCTTAAGTTTACGATTTCCACCAGGTATTTGTTCAGGCCGGCTCGCCTGAGCAGATCCTGGAATTTGGTTTCATGGGTTCTGGGTGAACAGCCTCCGATGACCACCCGGTTCAGGTCGTTGGTCCTGATCGATTCTTCAATCAAATTCATGGACTCGCTGCTGCACCCATGTCCGACAGCCCGGGATACCAACACATCAGTCTGGCATCCGGCAAATTCAACCATTTTATCCATATCCAGCAGGCCGCCGATTTCCAGCCCGCAATCACAGATAAAGACCCCGATTCTGAGGGGCTGGGTCGAAACATCTTTTTCCGGTATAAATCCGTTATCCTCCTCAGGTATATCCACTGCAGCCGTCAGGTTTGATGCTGCCATGCCGGCTGCCGCACTTGCCTGTACCATGGTTTCCGGGATGTCTTTGGGGCTCTGTGCGACGCCACAAACATACACCCCCGGTCTTGACGTGACCACGGAATTAAAAGGATCTGTTTTGACAAAATCATGGATATTCAATTCTATTCCCAACTGCCGGGCCAGCTCCACGGAAGACCCGGGTACCCTGAAACCTGTGGACAGTACCACCATATCGAATTCTTCAGTCATCTGAAGTGCTTTTTCTTCCAACGCATAGGTAATGGAAATATTTTTTGTTTCAGGGTCTTCAGTAATGGTGTGCGGGCGGCTTCTGATCATCCGGATGCCATAGTCGGTTTTCGCCCGGTTGAGGAAGAGTTCGTAATCCTTTCCAAAAGTTCGCATGTCCATATAAAAAATAGTTGTTTCAATGGTTTCGGCAAACCGTTCTTTTGTCACCATGGCCTCTTTCAAGGACACCATGCAGCAGACGCTGGAGCAATAGGGGACATCACCTTTATTGATCCCCCTTGATCCAACACATTGAATCCATGCCACTTTCCTGGGTCTTTTTTTATCCGACACCCTGATCAGATCACCCTCAAAAGGGCCTGAAGCCGACATGATCCGTTCATATTGTAAACCGGTTACAACATTATCAAACTTACCGGCCCCGAAATGAGTTAAACCTGAAGGGTCAAATAGTTCAGCCCCCATGCTGAGAATCACCGATGCAACCTCAACCGTTTTTATCTGCTGCCGGTCCTCGGGAAAAATAGCGTCTGCCTTGCAGATCTTTTGCAAGGCCGTTATATCAGCCATTTTTTCCATATCAATGGAAAAGGCATAGGGTGTGGCCTGCGGATACCGCATGCAGGTCGGCGCCCGGGGATCAAGTCCCGGGGTAAACCTGACAATATCGGGAAAATGTTTGTAACATTCCCCGCAGGCCGTGCATTTTTCCATATCAATATATCTTGGCTCTGTCACCAGTGTGGCCGTGAATCTGCCAGCCTCACCCGTTAAGGCTTTAAGCCGGGTCATGGGCATGAGGTTAAGATAAACCTGTCGTGTATTTTCAGACAAATGGGGGGATACGGTGCATAAATCACAATTATTGGTTGGAAAAGTCCTGTCCAGGCTGGTCATTAATCCGCCAATGGAATAGGCACTGTCAATCAGAATGACATTTCTTCGGGATTCAGCCAGATCCAGGGTTGCACGAATACCCCCAACACCACCGCCGATCACCAGCACATGCGTGTGGGCGGTCTCACTATGTTCAATATCTTTAAGCTTTTGCATATATAACCTGTTGAATTGATAAATATCCATTTTCTATCATCTGCTCGAAAACAAAGAATGAAAAACGGATAGATGTTTTAAAGGCCTGCGCAGTCAAGAATTGCAGGTAACCGGTCTTCCCAGCCCACAGCGGAAATTTTGATGCCCTGGACTTCGTTTTTGAGCGAACGGATCATTTCGCCCGCAATATGAATACATTCCGTTTCCCGGTCCTTTGCTTTCCGTATCCGGCCGATCAACGACTCAGACAATCTTGAACCCGGGTCGTTAATGGAAATATAACGGGCCATACCCACATTTTTCAACATGAAAACCGTGGCAATCACAGGTACGTTCAATGAGATGAATTTATTTAGGATCTGCTTGTAGACATCCATATCAAAGACCGGCGGAACCATGATAAACTGTGCCCCGGCCTCAACTTTTCCTTTGGCTTTTTCAAATTCTTCGGCCAGATGTCCGTCATCCCGGATCGGTTGAACCTGGCAACCGGTGAAGAAGGCAGGCTTTCCTTTCAGATCAAAACCGGCCAGATCAACCCCTTTTTGAAGAGAACGAACCATCTCCAGGAGATCCAGTTCATTCAAATCATCAACGACCTTTGCCGAGGGATGATCGCTATTGGCCATTGAATCTGCCTGCACAACGAGAAGGTTTCGGATTCCCAGTACCTGGGCTGCCAGCACATCCCCCTGTATGGCCAATCTATTACGGTCCCGGCCATAAATGTGGATGACCGGCTCAAACCCCTGCTGCCGGATGACGGCACCGCCGCCAAGTGCGCTCATTCGCATGACACCACCGTCCATATCCGGAATCACCACTGCATCGATACGTGATTTAAGGTGTCTTACATTTGTCACAATTTCTGATATATCAACTCCCTTGGGGATATTCATTTCAACCAGTACGGCAAATTCTCCCCGGGCAAGTTTTGTTTCAAAAGTCATTTTTTTATATCCTTCTTATTATAAAAGATTTCAGTCTCTCGACATCATCATTAGTCAATAAAAAAGGTTGCCTTAGCAGAAACCATGCCAGAGACAGAAGAAGCAAGATGAATTGCTCAAAAAATCACGTATAGTATAAGCTTTGGTATTTGATTCAAACGCCCCAAATAGATCGCTGCCGACACTTGAGGTCTATACTGATAAGTTGATCTTGGCATTGACCGCATCTTAATTTTTTAAAAACGAAATGCGTCGTTTTAAGGATCCCAAAAAAATGAAAAAAAATACATACACCTGCTATCCTGCGGGGAAATGATTTGTCATGGAATGCAACGGCGCTATTTTTGGGATTTGATGGTCGCATAAATAAGACCTGCGTTTTTATCGGGTCTTGATTTTTTTATTCTTCAACCTGAAGAGCGGGTTTAAATGGTTATAATATGCTGAGGCAATTTCCTGATGTTTTATATCGGATAAATTCTCGCGTGACGGATTGCCCGACACCATTGCTAAAATATTCAGCCTGTGGCCTGCCCGTTCACATTCCAAATCTTTTATTTATAGGCATGCCTGTGGACCCGCCTTGGATGCAATGACCGACGGATGAATTGCTGCGCTAAATATGTGACATCCAAAAAACGTAAATTTTTCTCACGTTTTTCAAGAACAAAGCATATTAACTTTTGATTATTTTATTATCCTATTCTTGACAAAAAGCCTCTTCCCATCTTAAAGGGTATCTGACATGCATATGGAGTCAATGCATCATCTTTAACAAGGGGCATATTAAGACGACTTATGGTCACTTTTTCCGGTGTCGGCGGGAGCAAGCTTCAAAGTGTCTGTCAATCCGATCGGGCTATCTGGCATGGGGTGGGCATGGTTGTCATCTGGCTTTTGATTGTCAACTGTTTTGCCCTCATCGCATTCAACCGGTTGAATCTTGGCCAGGACACGGCTTTTGAATGGATGGCGAACGGGGTTATCAAACAGCCTGCCCAGAGCTGGAAAATTGTGGATATACACAACCGTTGGGATTCTTACTGGTACCTTGATATTGCTGAAAAAGGATATTATCTGCGGGGTGAAAAAGACATTGCCAATGTGGTTTTTTTCCCTCTTTATCCATTATTAATTCAGGCCGTAGCTCCTCTGGTTGGGGGGAATCTGATTCTGTCCGGATGGATCGTGAGCAGTATTTTTCTGATTCTGGCCTCAGCCATGCTGGTCCGCCTGACACAACGGTTTCACCCTGAAATTGACCCGGTACTGCCGGTTATGTTTTTGCTGGCCTATCCCACCGCCTTTATACTCAATGCTGTTTATTCGGAATCGCTGTTCCTTTTTCTGTCTCTTGGCATGGTCTATTATGCCCGGGAGCAGAAATTTCTGATCGCAAGTATTTTTGCTGCATTTGCATCGGCAACACGCATTGCCGGCGTTTTTTTATGTGTGCTGCTGCTGGTTGAATTTATTCAGAGCCAGGGCTGGAAATCATTATTTGGGAAACGTGTACTTCCATTAATCATAGCGCCGTCCGGAGCCGTTGGATTCTTTTTGTATCACTGGATAGCCTTTGGTGATTTTTTTCTTTATCTTAGGATCCAATCCAACTGGGGAAGGGATTTTGAGATGACTGCCACTGATTATGTGATGCGAAACAGTCCCTATATGATTAATATGTTCAATGATCTATTGTTTACGGCCATGGTCATTATCATTGGTTTTCTGGCAATGAAACGGTTAAGGATTTCATATGGTATCTACATGTTGGTTTCGATGGCCATCGCCTTGAGTACCGGTACGTTTCTTGCGGTTGCCCGGTATTCCATGATGCTTTTTCCGGTATATCTCATGGCAGCCTCCATCCGATCGGTCACGGGTCGCGGGGCATGGATGTTAACCTCGGCGCTTCTATTGGCACTGAACATCATCGGCTTTCTGAACCATTACTGGGTGGGTTGATTTTTTATGAAAGAAGCTTCTTCACAAACCATATCCATTGTCGTCCCGGTATTTAATGAAGAGAAGAACATCCCTCTTTTGTATCAACGGATTGTTGAAGTCCTGCAGCCTTTGGCCGGAAGCCTTGAATTGATTTTTGCAGATGATGGCAGCCTGGATGATTCATGGCTTGCCGTGAGCACACTGGCAGAGCAGGATGCGAGGGTACGGGGGGTTCGACTGTCCCGAAATTTCGGGCATCAATATGCCCTCATGGCAGGCCTCGAAATGGCTGAAGGTGATGCCGTGATAATGATGGATTGTGATCTGCAGCATCCGGTTGAAATGATACCGATCCTCGTGGAAAAATGGCGATCAGGGTTCAAGGTCGTTAAAACCTTACGCAAGGATCATTCTGAGATCGGATGGTTTAAACAGTGGACTTCACATGGTTTTTACCGGCTCTTCTCTTATCTGAGCGGCGTAAAATTGCAGGCCGGCCTTGCGGATTTCCGATTGCTGGACCGCCAGGCGCTTCAGGAACTGCTTCGTTTCAAAGAAGAGGGATTGTTTTTACGCGGTTTGACCGAATGGATCGGTTTTCCTTCCTGCGTTGTGCCATACCAGGCAGGGGAGAGGATTCACGGCCGTTCCCAGTATAGTTTAAAAAAGATGATCAGTTTTGCGTGGAAAGGGGTGAGTTCTTTTTCCGTTATGCCCTTGCGAATCGGGATTTTATTCGGCCTGATGGGAAGCCTGATATCCGTGTGTGGTGTCTTTTATGCCTTCTGGGGAAAAATTTTTGGTCAGGGAACAGTGCCAGGCTGGGCGTCAACACTCATGGTCATTTCTCTTTTGTTTTCCATACTGTTTGTTTATCTTGGAATTCTTGGAGAATATGTAGGCCGTATCATCATTGAAGCCCGCCGCAGACCGAGGTTCATTGTCTGTGACATTGCCGGTTTTTCTAAAAATTTTCCATCCGCGCAGACTTTATCCTTCCATGAATCCCGTCGACGGTAGCCTTTTTTTTGATTCCAAATCCTTTCCCCGTCTGATTGTCAATGCAGATGATTTCGGAATATCAGAAGCCGTCAATGCCGGTATTGCAGAGGCCCATAACAAAGGCATTGTGACCACAACATCTTTGATGGCGGTGGGCAGGGCGTTTGATCATGCCGTTGACTTACACCGCTCATTTCCTACTTTGGATGTGGGTGCCCATTTAACCCTTGTCGCTGAAAAACCGTTATTGAAACAAAAATCTTCCCTGGCTGGGAAAGATGGATTTTTCCCTCCCAATATCCCCACGCTGCTGAAGCATCTTCTGAATAAACGGATTCAACTGATTGACATCAAAGCGGAGTGGTCTGCCCAGATTGAACGCATTCTTGATTGCGGCATCCGGATAACGCATCTGGACAGTCATCAGCACCTGCATGCCCTGCCTGGAATCGCACAACTGACAATTAATCTGGCCTGCCAATATCATATCCCTTTTGTTCGCATCCCTATGGAAGATCGCTTGATTGCCCGGCCCATTACCTTCCACGGCCTTGTCCGCATGGCCGGTGCTATGACCTTGAGTGCCAGTTGTCTTGTCGCGCATCTGAATAGAAGAATGGTCGAAGGATCTCAATCCCCCCGATTCCTGGGGTTTTATGAGGGCGGGCGGATGAATATGGAAAACCTGGAACGGGTATTGAGATATTTAAAACCCGGCAGGGTGTATGAATTAATGTGCCACCCCGGATTTACCCCTCCAGAGCCTGAGATTAGGCTCTGGAATTATAACCATTGTATTGAACTGGATGCCCTTGTCAGCCCGTCCATCCAATCCTTGATAGCATCCCGCAATATCCGGCTTTGCGGTTTTGCCGAATTGTCCGGCTATCCACGTTGAAACATCATCCAGTATTGAGTTCCAATGGGAAATGATAAGATCTTTTTCTCAATGGCAGCCAGGCGGTCATTTTTCACCCACTGGGGCGGAAGAAAATTGATATAGGCAGATTCAAGAAAACGGAACGAATTTTTTAAAAACAGATTTCGGGTTGCATCCGCCGTCAACAGACGGGCGTCTTTGTCAAAGGGGCAGGTTTTGACCAGAAGTCGGGTAAAAGGGTTTAAGGGGTTGTGTTCCCATATCACCAGTTTTGATCCGGATTTCATTCTGTGGTAAAGGGCTGCGGCAGTTTTTGGCCGTTCTTTTGGGGGGATATGGTGAAACACATGACAGGTGATCACAAAATCAAAGCAACGCCCGTGCGGAAAGTCTTGCTGGCTCTTGGCAAGAATGACGGAATCATCGCTCAAAAGGGTCCGGGCTTCATTTAATGAATCTTCGGACGTATCAAACCCGAACAGACGCAATTGCCCAGTATCCAGAAGCGGTTTTAAGTCAGGCGAATCCAGGAGGCATTTCAGCATTCTCCCGTTGCCGCAGCCAAAATCAAGATATGAGAATTCCCCATTCCCTATGTTGGATAGTATCCATTGGGTTGCATAGGCTGCGCGCTGGATGATGAAACTTTCACTTTGAACACCGGGGGGAAGGCTCTGATTGTGTATTTTTTCATAGTCCCTGGCAATTTGATCAAAAACATTCTGGGTCATAAGGGGTCCTTTTCTATGGAATCCTTTTTATTTTCCGGGTGGAGTTGTGCGACTTGAAAGATGCCGACACCGGTGATCATGGCGGAAATAATCCCAATGACAATTACCGGCAGAAGCTGGATAAAATGATTAACCAGGGTATAACCGGCAGCAGTCTCAGTCGGAATGCCGAACAAAGATAACCCAAAGACGCCGCCAGCTTCCCAAAGACCCCAGTAACCGGGGGCTGACGGCAGGGCAATAAAAAGGCAGATAATCACCATCAAGGCAACGGATTGAAAATAGGAGATTTCAACGCCAGGGCATCCTTTGGCCATGATATAATAGGTCAGGGCCGTGCCTGCCCATATCAACAGGGTGAGGATGGCGCACTGGAAGATTTTTCCAGGGTTTTTTAAGAGAGAGAATCCGGCTGCAAACAGGTCGATGATATTCACCAGAGTCTGCATGAATTTTTCCTTTAAATGACGTTTGAATGCCTTTGGGGCAAAGGGGATAATTTCAGGAGAAAATAAAATCAGTCGCTGAATCAGGGCTCGAGTCATGGGAATCAGGATCAAAAGGATACCTCCCATGACGATCACGCAGAGGCGGAGGAGCCCTTTTCCAATGCTTGACAGATTTTCCGGGCTCAATTGATAGTCACCAAAGGCGATGGTATAGTCCGGTGCTATGTTCAGTGTGGATAGCACGGCAGCAGATAAAAGGATTAAAAAGCCCATGTCCATCAGCCGCTCTATGGCAATTGTGGCAAGCCCTGTAGTAAACGGAAAACCTTCTTTTCTGCTTAATATATAAGGTCTTGCCGCTTCCCCGATTCTTCCCGGCAGAATACTGTTGAGCATAAACCCAATCATCAGGGGATGAAACACCTGCCAAAATCCAAACTTTTTTTTATTCTCAAGAATGATACGCCACCGAAAAGCCCTCAGCACAAAGCAGGGCAGGGTAAGTACTCCGGATAAAAGGACCCATCCGTAATCGATGAGGGCCAGATATGTGAAAAGATCGGCAAACGGGATGTTGCGAAAAGATAAATACAATGCTGCTGCAGAAATGATAATGCCGCCAAGCAATGAAAAGGCTGTTTTTTTATTCATATCCTATATCCCTATTCTTTTTTTTGTCCTATAGCAAATTGGGCCTGCTTTGGAAACAGGTGAATTTTAAAAAAAGTCCTTGATTATAGCTTTTTTATTTATTATAGTTATTTCATAAAGTTTATTTTGCTTGACAAGATAAATTTTATGAAATAACTATAAAAACTAAATTTCAACATCACCAAAACAAGGAGGTGCCATGGAAGACACGTTGACTGTATTCACTGCCAGCAAATATTGCAATGTCTCGTCTAAAACCATTATCAACTGGGTTGAGGCTGGACACATCAAAGCATATCGCACGGTTGGCGGACATCGCAGGATAAAAAAATCTGATCTTGAAGAATTTATGAGAAGCCAGGGAATCCCTATCCCCAAAGAAAAGGACCAGGGTGCCAGGAAAAAGATCCTTGTCGTGGACGATGATATGATCATTGTTGAATCCATTGTACAGGCCCTTGAAGAAGACCAGTTTGATTATGAAGTGATTTCCGCCTCAGACGGTTTTGAAGCCGGGCTCCAGGTCAATCATTTCAACCCTGATCTTTTGATCCTGGATATCATGATGCCGGATATCAAAGGCTATGAGGTCTGCAAAAAAATCAAATCCAGTGAAAAATCAAAGCATACAAAAATCATTGTTTTGTCTGCTTATCTGGATGATGAAAAATTTGCCCGGATGAAAGAGAATGGAGCCGATGTCTGTTTTTCAAAGCCGTTACCACTGCCCCAGCTCAAGGATGAAGTGGCCAAATTACTGGGATTAAAATAGGAAGGAGGCAGATCATGAATTTAAAGGAATCTTTGGAAAAAAAGAGATTTGTTGTGACATCCGAAGTTCAGGTCCCCCTCGGAGATGAAGAACCCGAGGCGGTAGTTGAGAGTCTGAACAAGGTCAAAGGCTGTGTGGATGGCTTGTCGGTTTCTGATATCGAACTTGAAGGGGTTGTCAGTGATACCATCAAGACATGCGGTCTTTTAAAACAGAATAATCTGAATGCCATATACCAGACCACAACAAGAGATAAGAACCGTTATCAATTACAAAAGGATCTGACCCTTGCCCATGAGACCGGCGTTGAAAATCTTCTGGTGTTTACTGAAGATTACCGGATTGCCGGCGATACCCTCCAGGAATCCATGTTCTTCCATGTGGATTCAGGAAAGCTCGCATCGGTTATGGATCATTTACGACAGGGCATGACCATTGAAGGAAAGGAACTGGACAGTAAAATTGATTTTGTTCTTGGCTCCGGAGTGGAAACCCCCTGGGGGAAAAACATGCCTAAACGCGGCATGGAAGAAATGGAAGATATGATGAACGTGGGCACAGGATTTTTTCTGACAACACCTATTTTTGATGTGGATCAGTTTGCCAGGTTTATGAAACAGGTGGAGCCGTTTAAAGTTCCTGTCATTGCGGAAGTCATGATTCTGAGGACCGCAGGCATGGGCAAGTTTTTAAACCGGCATTTCAAATCCGGACTTGTGCCTGAGTGGGTGATCCAGAAGCTGATGAGCGCACCGAACAAGACTAAGGCGAGCATGGAACTTTTTGCCGATACAGTTAACAGTCTGAAAGATATCTGCCAGGGGGTTCATATCATTACCATTGGTGGGATTGACAACCTGGTGCAGTATCTGGACGCAGCCAAATTAAGATAAGGGAGAGCTTTACAATGGCAGAGGCGATGAAGATTGATGAACTTGATATTGAGTTTAAAGACGAGGTCCTGGGCAAGGTACCGACGGCGAACTTTGATCTTTGCCTGACCTGCGGGACCTGCACCGGCGGGTGCGCAGCCTCGGAGCTGATGGATATGGATCCGAGAAAGCTGATCCGGATGCTGGCGCTTGGAATGGACGACGTAATCCTGAAAAGCAACTGGAAATGGGTGTGCAGCATGTGCCAGCGGTGTGTAGCAGCTTGTCCCATGAAGATCAATATTCCGGCCCTGGTATTCAACCTTCGAGCCGCTATCCCAAGGGAAAAGCGGCCCAAGGGAATCCTCGGGTCCTGTGATCAGCATATCCGGACCGGCAGCGCCATGGGTGCCAAGAGAGAAGATTTTGAATTCACGGTTCTGGATGTGGCCGAAGAAATCCGGGAAGGTCATCCCGGGTTTGAAGATCTGGAAGTGACCGTGGACCGGGTAGGTGCGGCCATGGTGCTGAATCAGAATTCAAGGGAGCCTGTTACCGAACCCGAGGAAATGGGACCCTTATGGAAGGTCCTTCATATGGTGGGGGCGGACTGGACCTATCCCTCCGTCATGTGGGCCGGTGAAAACTACTGTATGTTTCTTGCCGACAACGAGGGGTGGAAATATATTATCGAGGACTTTGTCCACCATGTGGACAATAACCTGAAGAGTCCCATGGTGGTCAATACCGAGTGAGGGCATTCTTACTATGCAATCCTGGAAGGATTGCGTAAATATAACATTCCCCACAAATTTCAGTTGATCACCATTATTGAACTGTATGCCCAATGGATCAGAGAAGGAAAACTGAAAGTCAATTCCGACTGGAACAAGGACATAAAAGCCAAATTCACGGTCCAGGATCCCTGTAATATCGGCAGAAAAACCGGTTCCAATAAAATTGTGGATGATTTGCGGTTTGTGATCAAGACGGTTGTGGGAGAGGAAAATTTTATTGATACCGTCCCCAACCGGGATAATAATTATTGCTGCGGCGGCGGCGGGGGTGCATTGCAGGCCGGGTTCCCGGATGAAAGAAGGGCATTCGGCAGGGTAAAATTCAACCAGATTGCGGCTACCGGGGCGACCTATGTCATTGCGCCCTGCCACAACTGCCACAGTCAGATTGAAGACCTGGGTCACCACTATAGCGGCAATTATCATGTCGTCCATCTGTGGACCATCATCTGTCTTGCCATGGGGGTTCTGGCTGAATCTGAACGAACCTATCTTGGGCCGGACCTGGCTGAAGTGGGATTATAAATAAGGAGGGAATCAAATGGCCGAAAAAGGTAGAGGGTCGGTGATGGTTGTCGGCGCCGGCATTGCAGGTATTCAGGCTTCGCTGGATCTGGCGGATTCCGGATATTATGTATACCTCGTAGATAAAAACACAGCCATTGGCGGAACAATGGCTCAACTGGATAAAACCTTTCCCACCAATGACTGCTCCATGTGCATCATCTCGCCCAAGCTGGTTGAAGCGGGCAGGCATCTCAATATCAAGCTTCTGACCATGACGGATATTGAAGCCCTGTCCGGTGAGGAAGGTGATTTTACCGTAAAACTGAAACAAAAACCCAGGTTTATTGATCTTTCAAAATGTACGGCCTGCGGCGAATGCGCAAATGTCTGCCCGGTCGAACTTCCCAGTCAGTTTGATGAAGAACTCCGGGACAGAAAAGCAGCCTTTAAGCTGTATCCCCAGGCCATGCCGTCGGGCTTTGCCATTGAGAAAAAAGACAAGGCCCCCTGCCGTCTGACCTGTCCTGCAGGACTCAATGTCCAGGGCTATGTCCAGATGGTCAAACAGGGAAAATATGAACAGGCCCTTGAAATCATCATGGAACAGCTTCCTTTGCCCGGAGTTCTCGGAAGGGTCTGTCCCCATGAATGTGAAAATGCCTGCCGCCGGTGCGAAGTGGATGAGCCCGTGGCGATACGGGATTTAAAACGCCTTGCCGCCGACAGTTTTGACCCGAGAAAGGTCAAAATTGACTGTGCGGCAAAGATCGGTAAAAAGGTCGCCATCATCGGATCAGGGCCTTCCGGGCTTTCTGCAGGGTATCACCTGGCAAAAAAAGGCGTGGATAGTGTGATCTTTGAAGCCCTGCCCCAGGCGGGCGGCATGCTCAGGGTCGGGATTCCCGATCACCGCCTGCCCCGGGAAGTCCTGGACAAGGACATTGAAGTCATTACCAACCTGGGTGTTGAAATCAAGCTCAATTCCTGTCTTGGCAAAGATTTTACCGTGGACAGCCTTTTGACTGACGGATTTGATGCCGTTTTCCTGGGGCTTGGGGCCCATAAGGGAATTTCTCTCGGCATTCCGGGTGAAAACCTGGAAGGGGTCCGCCAGGGAGTTGATTTCTTAAGGGAACTGAACCTCACTGGCAAAACCCATGCGGGTAAAAAAGTCGGGATCATCGGTGGCGGCAATGTGGCCATTGATGTGGCCAGGGCAGCCCTACGAATGGGCGCAGAAGAAGTCACCATTCTTTATCGCAGGACCCGGAAAGAAATGCCGGCCTGGGAAGAGGAAATTCATGCGGCTGAAGAAGAAGGCACAAAGATCGTCTATCTTGCCGCACCCCAGAAACTCATCGAAGAAAACGGTAAGGTGAAAGCCGTCCGGGTGATCCGGATGGAACTGGGTGAGCCTGATGCCTCAGGCCGCAGACGTCCCATCCCCGTACCCGGTAGTGAATATGACATTGAGATCGACCAGCTTATTCCCGCCATTGGCCAGAGACCGGATTTGTCAGCCCTTGAAAACCTGGCAGGTGTTAAGATCAGTAAATGGGATACGACGGAAGTCAATCCCGTGACCCTGGCTACAGACAAAGCTGGCGTATTTGCCGGTGGTGATGTCCAGACCGGTCCCAGTGTTGCCATTGCAGCCGTTGCAGCCGGTATGGAAGCTGCCGAATCCATTTACCGGTATCTGAAAGGTCTTGACATGGAAGAAGGCAGACAGCTTCCCCAGATTGAGAGTGCCCAGTACAGACCGGTGACCGAGGATATGCAAAAGGAAAAACGCTATAAAATGCCTGAACTTGCCGTTGCCAAAAGGTTCGGGAATTTTGATGAAGTGGAACTCGGGTATAAAGAAGAAGAAGGTAAAAAAGAAGCGGCAAGGTGTCTTAACTGCGGTTATTGTTCAGAATGTCTCCAGTGCGTGGATGCCTGTCTTGCCCATGCCGTGGATCATTCCATGACCCTGATCGAGCATACCATTAATGTCGGCGCCGTGATTCTGGCCCCTGGCTTTTCACCTTTTGAACCTACCCAGATGACGACTTACTGCTATGGTCACAGCCCCAATGTCATGACCAGTATGGAATTTGAAAGAATCCTGTCAGCCTCGGGCCCCTATGGCGGTCACCTGGTAAGACCTTCAGATCACAAAGAACCCAAAAAGATTGCCTGGCTCCAGTGTGTGGGGTCAAGGGATATCAATAAAGGGGATCATGCCTATTGCTCCGGCGTCTGTTGCATGTATGCCAACAAGCAGGCCGTCATTGCAAAAGAACACAGCGATAAGGATCTGGATACCGCCATCTTTTTCATGGATATGAGAACCCATGGAAAGGAATTTGACAGATATAATATGAGGGCCATGGATGACAGCGGTGTCCGCTTTGTCCGATCCAGAATCCATTCTGTTTTCCCGGAACCGGGGGACACCTACCGCCTGGTCTATTCCACGGAAGCAGGGTCCATGGTGGAAGAGATTTTTGACATGGTGGTTCTGTCCATCGGACTCGCACCCAATAAGGATGCCAAGATGCTGGCAGAGAAAATGGGGATTGAACTCAACCAGCACGGGTTTGCTAAAACCGACAACCTGTCTCCGGTCAGCACCAGTAAAAAAGGGATCTATGTCTGCGGAACCTTCCAGGAACCAAAAGACATTCCGTCTTCCGTCATGGAAGCCTCTGCCGCAGCCTCCAGCGCCACCATGGCCTTGGCAGCCGACAGATGGAGCCAGACAAAGACAAAGGTACTGCCGCCTGAAAATGATTTCACAGGCCAGAAGCCCAGGATCGGTGTCTGGGTCTGCAACTGCGGTATCAATATCGGCGGGATTGCCGATGTGCCAGCGGTCCGGGACTATGCGGCCACCCTTCCCTATGTGGTCCATGTGGAAGACAAACTCTTTACCTGTTCCCAGGATTCCCAGGACAATATGAAGCAGATCATCAAGGAACATAATCTGAACAGGATCATTGTGGCGGCTTGTTCGCCCCGGACCCATGAGCCCCTGTTCCAGGAAACCATCCGGGATGCCGGCCTGAACAAATATTTGTTTGAGATGGCCAATATCCGGGATCAGAATACCTGGGTTCACATGAAAGAGCCGGATAAAGCCACGGAAAAAGCAAAGGATCTGGTCCGCATGGCCGTGGCCAAAGCAGGGCTTATTGAACCTTTGCACCAGGTCAGTCTGAATATCAAAAAAGCGCTTCTGGTCATCGGCGGTGGTGTGGCCGGTATGGAAGCAGCCCTTGACGCTGCAAAGCAAGGACTTGAGGTTCACCTGGTGGAAAAAACAGGGGAACTGGGCGGGATCGCCCGGCATCTGAACGCCACCTGGCAGGGAGAAAAAATTCAGGATTATCTAGGAACCCTGGTGGCTGAAACAAAAGCCCATGAATCCATCAAACTCTATCTGGATGCGGAAGTGGATTCATTTACAGGGTCCATGGGAAATTTCGTTACAACGGTCAAAGGCAATAGCGGCAAAACCACCATTGAGCACGGGGCCCTGATTCTGGCCACGGGCGGGAACGAAGATAAACCCCATGAATATCTTTACGGCCAGCACCCCAATGTCCTCACCCATCTGGATATGGATGCCGCCCTCAGGGATAATGACGACCGGGTAAACAAAGCAAAAGCCGTTGTCTTTGTCCAGTGCGTGGGCTCCAGAAACAACGACCATCCATACTGCAGCAAGGTTTGCTGTACGCATAGCTTAAAAACTGCCATTGCCTTGAAAACCATGGATTCAAGAAAACGGGTCTATGTGGTTTACCGGGATATACGGTCCTATGGGTTCAGAGAAGACCTTTACCAGAAGGCCAGGAGTCTCGGGGTCCTGTTTATCCGGTATGATCTGGAGAAAATGCCGGAAGCCAGGATCAATACCAACAAACAACTGGAATTCACGGTCATTGATCATGTTCTCCAGATGCCGGTCACCATCACCCCTGACTTGATTGTTCTCGCATCCGGTATTGTTCCCGGTGACAACAAGAATCTGTTTGAAAAATTCAAGGTTCCCACCAACAGTGACGGATTCCTTGTGGAAGCCCATGCAAAGCTTCGTCCCGTTGATTTTGCATCGGACGGATTGTTTGTGGCAGGGCTGGCCCATTATCCCAAACCCCTTGAGGAAAGCATTGCCCAGGCAAGGGCGGCTGTTGCCCGCGCCATGACCATTCTTTCCAGGGATTCATTGATGGTGGGCGGTGTCGTGGCAGAAGTGACGCCTGAAAAATGTGCCGTCTGTCTCACCTGTGTCAGAACCTGCCCTTATCATATCCCCTATATCTGTGAGGATGGATATGCAAAGATTGAAGCATCTGAGTGTCACGGGTGCGGCGCCTGCGTGGCCGAATGCCCGGGCAAGGCGATCCGGTTGAATCATTTTACGGATCAGCAGATCATGGCAAAAACCGATGCACTTTTTCAAGAGGCATAATTGACTGATATAAGCGAACGTAACGGAGGATCATAATGACCCAAGAATTTGAACCCAGGATAATTGCTTTCTGCTGCCAGTATTGAGCGTATGCAGCCGGGGACCTGGCAGGTTCCATGAGACTTTCCTATCCTGCAGAC
The DNA here is from genome assembly GCA_020048635.1 of Desulfobacula sp. Lineage (GTDB taxonomy): Bacteria > Desulfobacterota > Desulfobacteria > Desulfobacterales > Desulfobacteraceae > Desulfobacula. The sequence goes on from JAIFMF010000034.1 coordinate 34,971, forward strand.
ATCAAAATTATTCAGGTGCCGTGTACGGGAAGGGTGGATATTCTTCATCTTCTGAATGCCATTGAAGACGGAGCAGACGGGGTATATGTGGCCGGATGTCTTGAAGGTGAATGCCATTATATTTCAGGCAATCTGAAAGCCAGAAAAAAAGTGGCCTATGTCAAAAAGACATTAATGGAAATCGGTATTGAGCCGGAGCGGGTGGAGATGTTCAACCTGTCTTCGGCCCAGGGCGCAAGATTTGCCGAGATTGCAAGGGAAATGGCAGACCGGATAAAGGGGCTCGGGCCCAGCCCGATCAAAAAGAAAACCCATGCGGCTTGAAATATTGAACCAAGAAAATAACGGAAGGTGAATCATGATAGTAGCAGATCGAAAATCTCTCCAGGAAATATTGGCCATGGTGGCGGATAAGAAAAAGATTCTCATCGCAGGATGCAAAGGATGCGTGACTGTCTGCAATGTCGGCGGGCTAAAGGAAGTTGAAATTCTGGCGTCTTCCATGAAGATTGCCAGAAAAAAAGAAGGCAACGATATCGACATTGACATCAAAGTGCTGGAAAGACAGTGCGACACGGAATATGTGGCCGGGATCAGTGATGTGGTAGGTAATTATGAGGCGGTTATCTCCCTTGCCTGCGGCGTCGGGCCCCAGTTTTTGTCTGAGATGTACAGGGATCAGACCTTTTATCCGGGTGTCAACACCACCTTTTTCGGTGGCGCCACCCAGCACGGGGTCTGGGAGGAACGGTGTGCCGGGTGCGGGTCTTGTGCCATTCACAATTTCGGCGGGCTCTGTCCCATTGCCAGATGCGCTAAGAGCCTCATGAACGGGCCCTGCGGCGGATCATCTAAGGGCATATGCGAGGTCAGCAAAACCACAGAATGCATCTGGGATTCCATTGTCAAAAAGAAAATGGAATCAGGTAAACTTGAAGACCTCATCGGCGTAAAAGGGATCAAGAGCTGGAAAACAGCCAGAGACGGCGGGCCCAGAAGAAGCATCAGGGAAGAACTGATTCAGGGAAATATTTAAATATTACAAAGGAGAGAACCATAAAATGAGCGAGCTTAAATCAGGCAGTAATCTTGAAAAGGTTCTGAAGGCCGGGCATTTTGCGTTTACAGGAGAATGCGGACCCCCAAAAGGTGCCAATGTCCATCACCTTAAAGAAAAATTAAGCCATCTGGTCGGCATGGTGGATGCCGTAAATATGACCGATAACCAGACCGCTGTTGTCCGTATGTCATCCTGGGCAGGGTCGATTCTGATGATGGAACTGGGACTTGAACCCAATTTCCAGATGGTCTGCCGGGACAGAAACCGCCTGGCCATGATGAGTGATATTCTGGGCGCCTATGCCCTGGGTGTCCGGAACATGCTCTGTCTTTCCGGCGATCACCAGTCATTCGGCAACAATCCGGATGCCAAGAATGTCCATGATATCGATTCCATGCAGTTGATCGCCATGGTCAAAAAAATGCGGGATGAGGGCAAATTCCTCAATGGTGAAGATATCGACGTGCCGCCTAAAATGTTTATCGGTGCAGCAGCCAATCCCTTTGCCGACCCCTACGAATACCGGCCTTACCGCCTGGCCAATAAAATAAAGGCCGGTGCCGATTTTATCCAGACCCAGTGCATCTTCAACATGGAAAAATTCCGGGATTTCATGAAAAAGATTGTGGACATGGGTCTTCATGAAAAATGTTATATCCTGGCCGGTGTCACCCCCATGAAAAATGTGGGCATGGCCAATTTCATGTCCAAGAACGTGCCCGGCATGGACGTCCCCGAATCCTTGATCAAGCGCCTTAAAGGCGTTGAAAAGAAAGATCAGGCCGAAGAAGGCATCAAATTCGCCCTGGAGCAGATCGCGGAATTCAAAGAAATGAAAGGCGTGGCCGGTGTTCATCTCATGGCCATCGAATGGGAACATAAGGTCCCAGAGATTGCCGAAAGAGCAGGCGTCCTGCCAAGACCCAAA
>JAIFMF010000123.1 GCA_020048635.1 Desulfobacula sp.
CCATGACCTCTTGGTTCAGATCACATGGCCGTCTGCTCTCCTTTTTGATAGACTCCAGATATCGGATAAACGTCTGAATTTCCCTGATCCTGATCATGGGAAAGCCGGGATTGTTTTTCATGGAATAGCTGAAATTTATCTTTTCTCCGGCCAGAGCCATTCTTAAGGCGACCAGGGGAGGATATGAAATGCCCAGGCGTGACACCACGGCAATGTCTTCCGGTTTTAAATCCGGGTTACGGTCCAGCATCTGCCGGATAGTCCCGGCAACAAAAACGGCCTGGGATGGAATATCCGGGGCATGGACCATCTGGACAAGGTCTTTTTTTTCCATGATCTCATATCGATGTTTCTCATGTTTTCTTTTTTTGTTGATCCGGCAGGGCTCACTTTTTTTCATCCGATTTTCATTCAGGGCGATCAAGGCTGACGAGGCATTGATGATCGGGTATGAAGACCTGTAATTTTCCATGAGATAAAAAGTTCCGGCATCATAATCCTGCTTAAACTGCTGGATGAATTTTATATTTGCATTGCGAAATCCATAGATACTCTGGTCGTCATCCCCCACGGCCATGATGGAAATTTTTGTTTCATTGTTCTGTTCAAGCCTGCCGGTCAGTGCGGATATGAACCGGTACTGCCGTTCATCAATATCCTGGTATTCGTCCACAAGAATATACCGAAAACCGGCAAGGTAATATTCCCTTGCTTCGTCGGGTTCAATTCCTGCCGCATCTTTTTTACCGGATAAAAGCTCAACCGCTTCATCAATCAGGGTATCAAAACCCATTCCGTTTTCTTTGGATTTAACGGGCGCTTCCATCAGCGATCTTCCGGTCAGGCGCATGGCAAATCCGTGATAGGTCATGACCGTGACAAAATCCGCACTTCTGCCAGCAAGGGCTCTGATGCGCTTTCGAAGTTCCAGCATGGCCTGGTGGTTAAAGCACAGGACCAGAATGGCAGCGGGATCAATGGACACGGCTTTGATCAGCCAGGCGCAGCGGTGAACAATGATTTTTGTCTTTCCTGACCCCGGACCGGCCAGAACCAGCAGGTTTTTTTCAGGTTCTGATGCAACAATGGCTTCCTGGACAGGATTTTCAAGGGACTGGATAACCTTTTTATAGACTTCCGCCGTCATGGCGGTCCGGATAATCTTTTTTTCATGAGGAAAATATAGAGAAATGAAGGCATCATAGGAAGAGGAAAAATAATCGCCGACAAAATTCAGGGCTGTCTTGATTTTTTCCAGGCCCAGCCGCGCATATTTTTCCATGACATGGACCTGGACATTTTTCTGGTCATAGAAATGGGACAGGGGCTCATAGTCGCCATGGGTATACCGGCGTTTTTCGCTTTCCGGGAGCAGGGCAAGGGTCATGGCCTGTCGAAATACACCAAGGCCATTCTGCAAGGTAATGATTTTAACATCATGGAGATATAAAAGACAGCTTTCGACCAGGGACCGGGCATCCCCTTTGAACCCGGCCAGAAAAACATCCGACCCCATGGCATTCATGATATCAGTGATGAAAAATGAAGCCAGAACCTCTGCCTGGCCTGATCTTAGACTTTCCGGGAGACGGGAAATAATCGTCTCAAGGATGACCCATGCAGCGTGATGTCGCAATTCCATCCGCTGTCGGATCTCCTGCCAGGAGAATTTCACATATACCCGAAGCTGGTCCGTTCCCCGCCTGCCGCTTATTTTCAGACTTTTTCCCAGGTGTTCGCCTTTGTCGCCGGATAGCGATCTTAAAATTTTTTCTATAGAATCTGTGTTGACCCTGTCAAAGCCCTTGTCTTTAATCCGTTGAGACATCAACCGAAGATTGAAAATATCCGCACTATCCGGTGTCAGCCAGGAATCCGGGGCCATTTCTTCCATGATAAGAAGCATCTCATTTTCAACATGCTTAAAATACTCAAGATTTTTCAGGGAGCTGTTTTTCCCCTTGGGGGTGACAAAGGCGGTCATGACCACCCCTTCCTTGATAAGCCCTGCCTCTGCCATGTCTGATAAGAGTGTGATGACATGCCGGGAATCCAGGTATTTTTCTGGAAGATCTTTGATTTTCCAAAGGTCTGAACAGATTTCATCCGCTGAAAGAAGCGAATCGGGGTCAGCATTGAACAGAAAATTCAAAACAGTGGAAAAAATGGCTTTCATGGTTTTGGAAAGGTTGAGCCGCTCCATCTTTTGGACAGCTTCTTCCATATTTTTCACAGCTGGCACACCATTGAAAAAAAGGGTCCGGTTGTAAGAGCGTTCGATAAATCCCTTTCTTTCAAGCCAGCTCACACCGGTTCGGGCTTTACCGGCATCATCACCGGGATCCCGATACCCGATCAGGCGCATGATCTCACCGGGAGTGATGACGATTTCCGGGGTTTTAGCCCCTCTTTTTCTCAATATGGCAAGGATTTTCCGGATGTCCTTGATGGAAAGTTTTGAAATGGTGTTCAAAGAAAACTGGTTTTCGATATCCTCTTCTTCATACAGGAGAATACAGTCCGAGGGTTCCAGGTCCCTTCCGGCACGGCCAGCTTCCTGGAGATAATTTTCAAGGGACCCGGGTATATCGGCATGGATGACAAGCCGGATATCCTTTTTATCAATCCCCATGCCAAAGGCATTGGTGGCGCAGATAACCGGAATCCTGCCGTCAATGAAAGCATCCTGGATATTTCTTTTGTCCGGTTCGCTTCTGCCGGCATGAAACGCCTCGGAAAGAATATAGCGCTCATTGAGAAAACGGCTTAATTCCTCTGTGTGCCGCTGGGTTGCACAATAGACAATGGCCCCGCCTTTTTTTTCTTCAAGACTTTCTTTCAGGCAGTTGCTGATGACATCATATTTTTCATTGCGGCTTACCGGCCACACTTGAAAATTCAGATTATCCCGATGAACCCCGCCGATATGCGGTTCAAGGTCAATGGAAAGTTTTTCCCTGAAATGGTTTGAAATTTCTTCAATCACATCTTTTTTGGCTGTGGCTGTAAATGCACTGACAAGGGCAGGTCTTTTGGCAATTCCGGCATAATCGGCAATAAATTCGGAAACATGAAGATAATCCGGTCTGAAATCATGACCCCATTTGGACAGACAGTGGGCTTCATCAAAGACCCAGGACCCCGCATCCCTGGACCGGATCAATTCTGCGATGCTGAAATTGCGCAACTGTTCCGGAGAAATATATAAAATGCCGATATCCCCCAGCCTGACCTTTTCCATGATGGCCCCCCGTTCCGGCAGGGTCAGACTCCCGTTGATGGCTGCGGCAGTCTCCGTTCCTGTGGCCCGGTTCAGATTGTCCACCTGGTCTTTCATCAGGGCTTTCAAGGGTGAAATCACGATGGTCAGCTCCCCCAGCCGGTGATAGCGGTGAAGGGCCGGGATCTGGTAGCAGATGGATTTTCCTCCGCCCGTAGGAAGGATGCCGAGCAGAGAGTTTCCGCCAAGACCTGAATCAATGATCTGTTTTTGAAGCGGCCTTCCATCGGCCAGAGGTCTGTATGTGTCAAACCCGAAATATTTTTTTAAAAGCCCTTCTGAATCGTTGTGTTCCCTGCAATACGAGCAGGATTTATCCCCGCAGGAATACCGGAGAACCCTGATGATATCGCAGATCTCCGGGAATTCATGTTTCACCCAGGGCGGCAGGATGGAGTTACCCCCAGAAACCCTGATCCAGGAAAGAACATAGGCCAGCATGGCCCTTCTTCCGCCTGGGCCGGTGCAGGTTTCCCATATTTTTTCAAGACCGGTCTCACATATTTTTCCCCGGGACTGATCCTGAAATATGGTTTTTGCTTCCCGGCTGTCCGGCAGGTGTTCTGAAAGATTTTGGAATATATTAAAATTGCCCTTTAAACCGAATCGTTCATTAGAAGAAATGTCTGTTTCAAAGGCAAAGGCATAAAAGGCTGTGAGATGAGGGTCTGTCCGGCTTAATGCCTGAAAAACCGCCATTTGATCTTCAAACACAGCTATGGCAAGACGGGCATCGGCCACAGGATCATTTTTGCTGTTTTTAACCGGTTTATAATCCTTGATCAATTTATGGTAGGGGTTTTCAGGAAAGGCAAGGGGAGATAAAAACAGGGTGTCAATGACCGGCAGCTTTAAAAACGCAGCTTCAGGAAAGCCAGCCTTTACAGTTGGCAGGTCATGCTTTGCAATATTGTGTCCCAGGATATAGTCCGCACCTTCTGAAAATTCTGAAAGATCCCTGAGTGCTGTTTTGATGCAGGAGATATTCTTTCTTTCAAAGCTTTTGCTCCTGAACACCGCCCCGATATGAAAGATGTTTCCTCCGGGAAGGATTTCAAAATCAATGGCCAGGGTGTTTTCTGAAAAAAGGTCTGGGTTCCGGTCTATCTCCATATATTCTTTATTCTCCAACTCACCCGCAAAAGTTGGATTTCTTATGTCACCCTTCCTGTTTTGCGTCCCATTTACCCGCTTTTCTCAGATTTTCTACAATGGGATCGGCCAAGGCTGTTAATTTGAGTTTATCGACCTTTGTACTCCGGGTCAGGGGCAATTCTTTGTCAAAGGGCCAGATCTCCACATGCTGGGGCCTTTTATAGGAGGCGATGGACTTGCAGTGTTCCATCACGCCCGCGCTCGTGAGGGGAACATCTTTTGACGGTCGTACAAAGGCAAAAATCCCTTCGTCAAAAAGCTCGTGCTTCATGCCGATGACTTCCACCGTATCGACCCCTTCCAGGCGGGCAATATGCTCTTCTACCTCTCCAGGGAAGACATTGTACCCTTTCTGCTTGATCAGAAATTTTTTGCGACCGGAAAGATACAGGGCCTTGTACCCGGACATCTGTTTAAAATACCCGAGATCTCCGGTATAAAGGATGCCTTCCGTTGAAACAGCCCTTTTTGTTTCTTCGGGCTGGTTATAATAACCTGAAAACACGATGGGAGGATGGTAACAGATTTCGCCGATTTCTTCGTTTGCCAGTTCTTCTCCGGCAGACCCATCCGATTTCATGGGGCTTCGCACCGTAACCGGCGCAAGATCAGGAAAGGCCTGTCCGACTTGTCCGGCCATTTCCTCAAGGGAAATTCCAACAGGGGTAAAGGTTGCAAATCCGGCGTTTTCCGTCATACCGATACCGGTTCCGAATTTGGGGGCCATGAGGGCCAGCTTTTTAAGAAAGGTAGTATCCACGGCAGAACCGGCATAGGCTACAAATTCAAGGCTTGAAAGATCATAGGTATCATATCCCGGAAAATTCCAGAGCATCCGGAACATGGTGGGGATCTGTCCGATTACTTTTACCTTATGCTGTTGAATGGCTTCCAGGGTGGCTTTGGTGTCGAATATCCTTAAAAGAACGGCTTTCCCCCCCATGTACAGGGTGGTCATAAAGGTCTCCGTGATGCAGCCCACATGGCTTGGCGGCAGATTGACGAGAATTGAAAATTCCGTCTTTTCGCCTTTATAATCAATCCCCCGTTCCAGAATCTGGTTCTGAACAATGATATTTTCATGACAGAGGACAGCCGGCTTGGGTTCTCCTGTAGTTCCGGTGGTATAGATGATCAATGCAGGGGTTCGCTTGTCCAGGGTCCGGCATGCTTTTTTAAGTTTTCCGGTGAAAATATCGCTCAGCTTCAACCATATCAGGTGCAGCTTATTCATGAGATCCGAAATACCCACAGCCCCTTCAATAATATCTCCAGGTTTCGGGTCAGCGGTAAACTGCACCAGGTGCTTTACGGCCGGACATCCTTTCTGTACAGCCATCCCGACTTTCCTGAAATCCCGGATCGGGGTATTCCCTAAAAAGAAAAAGGCTTTGGCGTCAATTTTATTCATGTCCCGCACCACCTCATCTTCGCCCAGGCGCAGATCCAGGGGAGCAAAAATGGCCCCGATTTTAAAACAGGCGTACATCAGGGCCATGTGTTCCGGGAGCAATACAAGCTGGGTAGCTACCCGGTCACCTTTTTGAATATCCATATCCAGTAATCGGAGTGCAAAAAAATCAATCAAAGTTTGGAATTTTTTATAGGTGATTTTCCGGCCATCTTCGTGCTGGACCATGGCCACGGCATCGGGCTGCAATTTGGCCCATTTGTCAACATAGTCGTTTACTAACGGCAATCTTTCATTCTGGCTCATGCTACCCCCTGTTTTTGATTTTTATATATCCGTTCCGTATCGCCTTTTCCTTATTACAATTATGGACTTCAAAAAATACATCCATATGGTTTTCATGTGCTTTTTTACCCGTACAGCAAACGTTGATATCGGTTCCGGGCCGGACCATCCCGGAAAACCGGCAGGCTATTTCGGCAATCCTGTTTGGGTCATGATCGGCCTCACGATTGACCAGCTCGCGGACTGCATAGGCCAGGGTTGCAGTTCCCTGCAAAATAATGCCCGGAAGCCCAACCATCCGGGCAAATGCCGGTGAGGTATGGATGGGAAATTCAATATGGGTGCATCCATCATAAATATAAGGTCGCTCTGGGGCAATGGGAATGCCGGATGTCCAGAGGATTTGCCCCCCAGTGTCATTTTCAGGAACAAGGGAGATTTCACCGTCGATGCCACCTTCCTTGCAGGTTACACCCCGCAGCATGGCACCGATGGTTTCGGTAAAGACAGGGAGCCCGGCGACGTCTTTTGCCTCAAGACAGATGACCGCATGGGTGCCTGCCCGATGCGGTAAAAATGCCTTTATGGTTCCATTGATGATCAGCCTGTCTCCCGGCCGCATCAGGCGATGCAGAACCAGATGTTCCGTATAATGCACCTGGGTCATCAGCACTTCTGTGGGAAAATCTTCAGACTCTATGAATTTGTCCAGATGGCTCAACACAGGCCAGGTGACGGCCACCGGAAACATGGGGTGGGATACAATTGCTTCTTCTTTTTCGTCATCAAAATACTTTGGGTTGTTGTCCTCTACCGCGGCTGCATAATGGGTGATTTCCCGAGAGCTGATTTCCGTGTGATACGTTTTGAGGGGTGTGCCCACAAGGCTTGTATCTATATTCATGTTAAAACCTCATTTTTTTGGGGCATCATTCTCCTCCCGATCTAGACTGTTTTGTCTGTTATGATGTTATTTTTCCACTGATATCCTCGGGATCAATTTTTCCGGTAACTTTTGGTGATACAAGATACAGGATGCCGTAACAAAGTACAACGTATCCAAAAAACGGAGTGAATACGGAGCAGAGCAAAATCACCAGGTTGATCCTTGTAAACCAGGGCCTTCGGTCCATGAACCGCCCAATATGAAGATAGTGGACAGGGTAAATATTCATGACTGCCGCTGCCAGAAGGATAAGACAAAAACAGAAAACTCCCCAGAAAGCGATCATGGCCGACTGCTGTTCCACTGCTGTTTCCAGCATGATCATCGGGGCCGCGACCAATAGCGCGGCAGCAGGCGTGGGCATTCCTTTAAAAAAACCGGGAATGGGATTATTGTCCAGTGTGAAATACGTAAGACGTATGAAACCTGATAAAACATAAACGATTGCCGCGAATTTTAAGGGCAGGGCTTGAATGACCGGGTTTTGGATTTCTGAAAGAAAAATATAAAATATCCATCCCGGAGCGATGCAGAAACTTACTGCATCGGCAATATCATCCATGACACCGCCAAAAGTGATGTTAAATTTTTTGGTGCTGTTTCCCAATATGGTTGTCAATCCGAGCTTTCTTGCAAGAGCGCCATCCACTTTGTCAAATACAGCTCCACCCATCAGGAGAAGGTAAGCTTCCCGGATTTTACCCTGATAGGCAAAGAACACAGCCAGAAGTCCCATCAAGGCATTCATTGTGGTTAACGCATTGGGAAATACCGCAAGGATCCGTCTGCGAAGGGTTACATCACCCAGACAGATCTCATCCAGACAGACTGATCCGTATTTGCGGCAATTCATGGCAATGGATCCGAAAATCATAATCAGAAAGAATATCTCAATGAAAACCAGGTTTCGAAGGGGAATACGGCTGATGCTGCTCATCCCGCTGTAAAAAAACCCAGGATCAGTTGTTGGAATATAAAATATGTAAATGTATAGCAGTGCACCCACAGGAGCTGCAACAATCTGACGCAGTCTTGTATATTGAATCTCTTCAGATTTATCCGGGCTTTTGCTGGAAAATTTCCTCATGAAATGGGCGAAATTATCTCGTATCAGTACGGCAATGCACAACAACAGAACCAGAATGGCATGGTGCAATTCCACTCGCGTGTATTCAGGAGACACTTCCAAAAGGCGCCACATGGCCCCGGCGGTCAACAGGGGAAAGATGATGGAATACACCAGTTTGTCCATAAGCCTGTCCGCCAGATCCGCTAATTTGAAATTTTGACCAAACCGGGTGGCGAACCACCTGTCCACAAGGTCAAAACACATGGAGACAAGAAAACAGATCACACCTGCAATATAAAGCCGCGGGTTGTGGGTCCACATGACCCCAACGGCAAAGACCATTCCTGCAAATACCAACGGTGCCCGGCCATAGACCAGAACAGCGGCGATCCGTTGCGGAACTTTCGATTCTTCTTTCATGCAACTCCTGTCTATCATACGGTTATGCTTTGATGCGAGCATCTACATCCATTTTTGGAGGCCATCATATCACATAAAAAAATCGAAGGGTATGCCTGTTTTTAAAAAATACGGGTTAATTTTCAATGATTTTCAATGGGAAAATATGAGGCGACGCCTTATATAAATACAAATCCGTATATGGTATATTAAATTTGTATTGACAGCCTGCTATGCCTTGACTATCATAGCTTCATGTACATTCCTCGTGTTATAGAAAAGCTGCTGCCCGGTATTATCGCAACCTTCCCTTGTCTGGCAATCACCGGCCCGCGCCAGTCCGGCAAGTCCACCCTGCTGCGTCAGGTTCTGACCGATTTCCAGTATATTACATTGGATGATCCCGCCATACGCGAGCAGGCTTTGAACGACCCGGTCTTTTTTCTTGATTCACTGCAGGAGCGCTGCATTATTGACGAGATACAATTGGCTCCGGGGATACTTTCCTACATCAAGATGCGGGTTGATCAGGATCGCAGCCGCAATGGCCGGTTTGTTTTTACCGGTTCGCAACAGTTCAATATGATCCGGAACCTGGGAGACTCTCTGGCCGGCCGCATTGCCTTGCTGGATCTTCTCCCGTTTGCGGTGGAAGAAATCAGACAAACGGTATCGGTGGAAGACGGGTTGAGTCTGTTTACCCATGCCTGCCGGACAGGCAGCTATCCCCAGCTTGTAATAACGCCGGAGATTGACCGGCAGCTCTGGTATGCCTCATATATCCAGACCTATCTGGAACGGGATATCCGGTCTCTCTATGATATCGGCAACCTTCGGGAGTTTCACCGTTTCATGCAGCTTTTGTCCGTGCGGTGCAGCCAGATGCTCAATATGAGCACGCTGGCAACAGATGTGGGTGTCAGCGTCACAACCATCAAGCGCTGGCTTTCGGTGCTGGAAGCCGGACGGATCATCCACCTGTTGCCGCCTTACACCAACAATCTGGGAAAACGGGTCACCAAAGCGCCCAAGGTCTATTTTCTCGATACCGGCCTGCTCTGCCATCTGGCAGGTATCCGTGAGCCGGAGCAGTTTCTTCAAGGGCCCATGGCCGGACCCTTATTCGAAAACTATTGTGTGTCGGAAACCGTGAAATGTTATGCCAATCTGGGGCATCCCCCTCGATTTTCATACTTTCGCACCAACAATGGTCTGGAGGTGGATATGATCATCGAAGGGCCCGGGCTGCGTCCTTTGCCGGTGGAAATCAAACTGAGCCGGACACCTTCCGCTTCCCTGGCATCAGGTCTTACCCGATATGCGGCCCTGTTCGCTGATGTAAAGCCGGAAGAAGGGCTTCTGTTATGCCTGGCGGATGGGCGGCACCCGGTTGGTCGGGGAGTGACCGCCATTGGCGTGGTTGAGTATCTGGATATATTGCAACACCAGTTGGAACCATGATATCTTTCCGGTCATTTTATCCAATAAAGTTCTTTCATGAAAATGAACCATGTGGAAATAACCCGATAATAAAAAGGAATAATCATGAACCTGTTTCACATTGATACTGAAAAATGCGATAAAGATGGGATCTGTGCCATAGAATGCCCGGCCCATATCATTGAAATGACTGAGAACGGGCCGGTGCCGATATCCGGCGCGCAGGAGTTCTGCATCAGTTGCGGCCATTGTGTGGCGATTTGCCCCAAAGGAGCGCTGACCCTTTCCGTTCTGTCTCCCAAAGATTGCCTTGAGATGGACAAAAATCTCGTTCCGGGTGAGCGGCAGGTTGAACAGTTTTTAAGGTCCAGACGGGCCATCCGGCGCTACAAGGACAAGCCCGTGCCCAGGAATCTTTTTGAAAAGGCCCTGAAAATTGCCTGCTGCGCCCCATCGGGCAGTAACAGACAACCGGTGAAATGGCTGGTGGTGGACAAAAAGGAAAATGTGCACAAGATCGGTAGCCATGTCACCAACTGGATGCGCTATCTGATCCAAAAAAATCCGGAAATGGCACAGACACTGAACATGGACACCCTGATCGACTCCTGGGACAAGGGGATTGACCGGATCTGCCGGGATGCGCCCCAACTGGTTTTTGCCCATGCCTCCAATGAATTCGGCAGTGCCTCAGCCGACTGTCATACCGCCCTGGCTTACCTTGAACTGGCGCTGACCGGTTTTGGCCTGGGCAGTTGCTGGGCCGGTTATGTCAATTACGCAGCCGGGCAGTGGCCTGATCTGAAAAAAGAGCTGGCCCTGCCGGAGACTCATACCTGTCACGGTGCCCTCATGGTAGGGTTCCCCAGGTTCCATTATTTCAGGGCACCCCGGCGCAATGCTCCGGATATCCGGTATCATGTTTGACACGATTACCATCCGGGCCGGTTACAGAGCCATTGAGATCATCCGGGACGAAGGCCTGGATCTTTCCCGGGTCAAGGTACTGGCAGGTGCTTCCGGCTCCGCCAAATTCCTGGTCCTCACAGGGATCGACCGGGTGCTCATGGACCTTTTCAAGGGAAGAACCGAGCCGCTTCACCTCATCGGAACTTCCATCGGCGCTTTCAGGATGGCGGCCTTTTGCCGGGAAGACCCCCTTGCCGCGATTGAGTCTCTGGAAAGAGAGTATATTTCCCAGCATTACGAGCGTCGGCCTACACGGGAGGAAATCAACCGGGAAACCTTAAGGATACTGGATGCCTTCATAGATGGGGATAAGATCGAACAGATACTGCATCACCCCTTTATGCGGATTTCATTTCTGGCCAACCGGTGCCGGGGCCTTCTCAGCAGTGAGTCCCTGCCTCTCCAATGGATGGGGCTGGGGCTTGCAGCCTCTGCCAACCTCATCAGCCGGGATTTCCTGGGTGCATTTTTTGAACGGGCGCTTTTCTGCGCCCCTGGTGAACTACCTCCCTATGCCGGTATGAACCAATTTCCCATGACGGTCTACGGCCTGACAAAGGATAATTTCAAGCAGGCCCTCCTTGCTTCCGGAGCCATTCCCGCCATCATGGCCGGGGTCTCGGATATTCCCGGCGCCAAAGGAATGTTCAGGGATGGCGGTATCCTGGATTACCACCTTGATATACCCTTCCTGCCCACACCGATTTTACCCGGAAAAGACAGGCTGGTTCTTTATCCGCATTTTTATGAGCACATCACCCCCGGCTGGTTTGACAAGCGCCTGAACCGGCTCCCAAGCCGTGAAAATATGGCCGATGTTGTGATCATTGCCCCATCCCAAAATTTCGTCCGGAGCCTTCCCTTTGGTAAAATCCCGGACCGGAAGGATTTCCATGCGTTTAAAGGAAGGGATAGGGAACGCGTGGTGTATTGGAAAGAAACCGTACACAGGAGCCAGCAACTGGGCCTGGAATTTGCAGAATCCATTGAATCCGGAAGAATCCGGCAAAAAGTCACAGCCTTTGCAGGACTTTGATAAAAAAAAATAAAATCAACAAGGACGTTATAAAATGTACACTATCAGAACAGACAAGGCAAAAAACAGGATATATATTGTATTGGGCGCCATTGAAACGGGCGAGGGAGAAACGCTTGTGGCCGGGATCAAGGCCGAAACGGCACTGCTGACACCCGGATTCACCTGTGTGTCGGATATTACCGGCTTTTCAATTCTTGATCCCAAAGAAGCGGTGTGGGCAGATACAGCGTTAAAAACTCTGGCGGAAGCTGGCATGGTCAGGGCCGTCCGGGTCACCGGACAGAAGGTGGATTACTGGGAGACAACGGAAAAATATGGGTATCAGGTCGGCGTTGCAGAAACGATAGAGGATGCAGACAGGATACTGGACAGCCTCTAAGATTTATCAAAAAAGATCATGCCGTCCTCTGCCCCAAGGGTGTAAAGTGCTCTGATAACGGCATCATAAAGGATTATGAGGCTCAACAATTTGCTGGTGAAAACACAAGAATAACCTTGATTTTCCATTTGAAGTTTACTAAAGAAACTAATTCGTGTTTTCGAAAACTTATTTGGAAAGGATAGAATCTATCATGGGTCATGCCGTATCGGACGCCCTGTTCACTCAGGATTATCTTGAGTCGCTTTTACCATCGGAAACAAGTGACCAATTTTTTGAAGCACTTTACGGAGATAGAGAGGATGGTGCCTATGACATCAGACTTGAATTTATTTCTGCCAATGCCAAAAGAATCGTCCTGGCTTTCAATCTTGTCAAAAGACCGGGTAAATGCCTGGTCTGCAGCCTGACCTACGGCCTTCCCAATGTGTTTTCCCGGCATCCCCTGATCAATATCAAAGGGATGGTGAAAAGAATTGAGGACGAAAGCGGTATCCGGATCAAAAGCTGGCGCATAGGGGATACCGAAGAGCAGAGTACTTCCCTGCATACCATCCCTTTTTATCTGAACCTGGAATAGAATCTAAAAACAGAAACCCCCCTGAGCTGTGACTCGCAGTTCAGGGGGGGGTCTATTTGGTTTTTCTCGGGTTAAGCCTTGGGCAGTTTGGGAAACTGTTTGGTAATGACTTTGTTCCATTCATCCAACTGGGGCTTGACCTTTTTAAACAAAGAGCCCACATTTCCCTTGACCGTTATTTTCTCAATGGTATCGCCCTGGGCAATGCTATCCACAATCTTTTGATCCTCATCGCTTGCAACAACGCCGAAAACCGTGTGTCTGCCGTCCAGATGCGGTGTCGGGCCATGGGTAATGAAGAACTGGCTGCCGTTGGTTGTCGGTCCTGAATTGGCCATGGAAAGGATACCCGCCTTGTCATGTTTCAGGTCCTTATTGAATTCATCTTTAAACTGGTAACCCGGGCCACCCATGCCATTCCCGTAGGGGCATCCGCCCTGGATCATGAAGTCGGCGATGACGCGGTGAAATTTCAGGCCGTTATAGAATTCCCTTTTGGCAAGATTGGCAAAACTCCCACAGGTGAGAGGGGTTTGATCGGCAAATAGTTTTATGTTGATGGAACCTTTGCTTGTTTCGATGGTTGCAGTTAAATCCGGCATATTTTTCTCCTTAAAATATTAAAACAAAATATGGCTAACATTAAGGATTTGAAATGTTTTGTCAAATGAAAAAATCATGCTGCCGGGTTCTGAACAAACCCGGCAGCTTTAATAAATTTATTTCTGTTTGGGCATGACCTTACGATACACTTTATGAAACGGTTGAGTTTGCCCATTGATGGTCAATAAATCGCGTTCAATGGAAATGCCGAAGAGGCTTTCATTTTCTTTAAGATAGGGCAGGATCAGGTTCCAGTCAGCGT
>JAIFMF010000059.1 GCA_020048635.1 Desulfobacula sp.
TTACGGTTCCGCCGAATTTTTTATTCAGAAACTCGCCCAGTTCTTTTTCTATTTTTTTTGGATCTTGCGATCGGATATCATTGTCTTCTTTCATAATCGTTTAATATAAACAAGGAAATAAATAATTCAAGGTGAATCAGGCAACCTGGGTTTTTTTTCTTGATAAAAGGCACAGGGTTTCCCCGATGATTGAAAAACGACAACACTGGGCAATGCCCTGGTTTTAAACCTCATGGCCTTACAGCCGTTCGGATGCTGTGAATCCCAGGTGATATAGAAGAATTCACATTTAAAGCAATTTCTTCTGTCGTTTTTACTCATCTTGCCGGTTAATCCCGATCAAACACAAAAGCCACGAACAATGACTGCCCGTGGCTTCTGTAATTTATGGTGCCGAAGGGGAGATTTGAACTCCCACGAGTTGCCCCACACGCCCCTCAAGCGTGCGTGTCTACCAATTCCACCACTTCGGCATTGAATCTATTCGATATAGGTTATTCAGTCTTCTGTTCAATCGGTGCAGTGGTTTTTTCCATGACTGAGGTCTCTGATTGATTACCGGATAAATAAGCCAGTAACAGAGATGTTATCATAAAGATAATGGCAACGGCGGTTGTGATTTTGGTCAAAATTGTTGCAGGACCTGTGGCGCCAAATAGTGTCTGCCCTGCTCCTCCACCAAAAGAAGCCCCCATTGCAGCTCCTTTACCGCTTTGTAACAATACAATCAGTACCAAAAGGATACAGACGGTAACATGGATAGTGACTATTAAAGTTGTCATATTCCCTATAAATAATATTTTATAATTTTAATGAACTTGTCAGGATCAAGGCTTGCGCCACCTACCAGCGCACCATCAACATCCTTGATGCTCATCAGTTCTTTTACATTTTCAGGCTTAACCGAGCCGCCATATAAAATTCTTGTCCGGCTTGAAAAATCCTTTGAAAACGACTTACACAATAAAGACCTCAAATACTGATGAACTTCATTAACCTGTTTTGTATTCGCCGTCTTTCCTGTTCCAATGGCCCACACAGGTTCATAGGCCAGTACCAAGTCTTTAAGTTCATCGGAACCAAAGCCTTTTAACCCATCCGACACCTGTTTGTCAAGTATCAAAAACGTTTTTTCTTGATCTCTCTCGGTTTCTGTTTCCCCGATACACATAATAGGCTTCAGACCTTCATTAATAGCAGATCTTAGCTTTCTGCAGACACTTGTATCCGTCTCACCGAAATATTGTCGCCTTTCAGAATGACCGATAATTACGTATTCGGCTCCGGCAGTTTTGATCATTCCGGCTGAAACCTCTCCAGTGAATGCGCCTTCCTTCTCAAAATAAAGGTTTTGAGCTCCGATTTTTACATGTGTTCCTTGTACACAGGCTGCAACCAGAGGTAAAGAGAGAAAACTGGGTGCAATCATGACTTCAACATTCTTTACATCAAAGCATAGATCTACAAGTTTTTTTGCAGTTTCAACCGCTTCTGACCCGGTTTTATACATTTTCCAGTTACCCGAAATGAATGGGATTCTATTCATTTTTTGCCTCCCATCCGATTATAGGGATTTTCCGACCATGACGGCAAGATCAACCATCCTGGTGGAATAGCCGGTTTCATTGTCATACCAGGAATAGATTTTTATCATATTGCCGTTGATTACATCGGTACAGTCCGCATCAACAATCGAGGAAAGCGGATTCGAATTAAAATCAATGGAAACAAGAGGGATATCACAATATCCCAATATTCCTTTCAGATTTCCTTTGGAAGCTTTTTCCAAAGCACGGTTGATATCTTCTTTGGTAAGGCCGGTTTTTTCTGTCACTGCCACAAAATCAACCAGAGAAACGTTTGGGGTCGGTACCCGGACAGACAATCCGTTCAGTTTGCCTTTTAATTCCGGCAACACCAATGCTACGGCCTTGGCTGCACCTGTTGTGGTTGGGATCATGGATAGACCTGCTGCTCTCGCCCGTCTCAGGTCTTTATGAGGGAAATCAAGAATCCGCTGGTCACCAGTATAGGAATGAATGGTTGTCATCATGCCTGAAACAATACCGAAATTTTCAAGGATAACTTTTGCAACTGGTGCAAGACAATTGGTTGTGCAGGATGCATTTGAAATAATGTGGTGAGAAGCAGGGTCATACATTTCCTGATTGACACCCATTACAATGGTGATATCCGGTTTGTCGGCTGGTGCTGAAATCAATACTTTTCTGGCCCCGCCGTTAAAATGTTTTGATGCACTGTCGTGGTCCCGGAAAAAGCCCGTGCATTCGCAGACAATATCCACACCGGCATCCTTCCATGGAATCTGACCCGGGTCTTTGAGGGCAGTCACTTTTGTGACTTTGTTTTCGACAATAATAGAATCATCCGTCGATGTCACTTTCTTATTCAATAATCCATGAACCGAATCGTATTCAAGAAGATGGGCAATGGTTTTGGTGTCGGTAAGATCGTTAATGGCCGTTACCTCAACGTCGGGGTTGTTAAATGCTGCACGAAAAACCATCCTGCCGATTCTGCCAAATCCATTTATACCTAATTTGATCGTCATTTGTGACCTCCTTGATAATTGGGGGATAATAAAAAATTACGCTCTTTTTGTGCCTTTTAAAATTCCACTGGCAAGAGAGATGCTCTTCTTACCGTGCTCGACAAGAACAGATGTCAATGTTTCCATATTCATTTTTGATCTTGAATTAACTGCTTTTAAAAGAATTGGAATATTAACGCCGGATATCACTTCAATTTTACCCTCTTCGAGAAATGAATAACTAAGGTTGGAAGGAGTTCCGCCAAACATATCCGTGAATATAATGACGCCTTTATCTGTTTTAACATCGGATATTGCTTTTTTTATTTTTTTCCTGAGGTTTTCCGGATCATCCATAATGTTAATTGAAACCGCTGATAAGTTGTCTTCTTTTTTTCCTGAAATAAATTCTACCGTTTCAATTAATGAGGTTCCTAAATTTGCATGAGTGACCAAAAGTATACCGATCATGTTTCTTTTAAATCCCGGTCAATGTCTCTGTGGATCAGACCTGGATTCAGTCCTTTTTTATTTAAATGTTCAAAAATATTTCTTGCAATGGCGACGCTTCTGTGTCTTCCTCCTGTGCAGCCAAGGGCAAGTGTCAGATAGGCTTTGTTTTCTCTTTTATAAAGCGGAATTAAATAATCAAGAAGATTTAAATATTTTTCCAGAAAGGCGATGGTTTCATGATTGGATAAAACAAATTGTCGGACAGCTTCAGATTCACCATCCTGATACTTAAGCTCCGGAACAAAATAAGGATTTGCAAGAAATCTCATGTCAACAATAAGATCTGCATCATATGGAATACCATATTTATACCCGAAAGAAACCACATTTATTTTTGTCAGGCATGATATGGTGCATCCATCATTGATCAAATCAAGAATCCGGGATTTAAGCTGATGAGTATTTAATCCGGTTGTATTGATAATATGATGTGCTGTTTGTTTTATGGGCAACATCATTTCTTTTTCGCGTTTTATACTGGTAAGAAGGCTTTTTTCATTTGAAACCGGATGCTGACGGCGGGTTTCACTGTATCTTTTAAACAATGTGTCTTCATCTGCTTCAAGAAAGATAATCCTGAGTGAGATTCCTCGATCTTCAAGTGATAAGATACCGGACCCATAGTTTAAAATAAAATCCTTGCTTCTCATGTCCATCACAAAAACAAGGCCTTTAATTTCAGGGTTTTCCTTTAAAGGAAGATCAAGAAATTTTTGCAACAGTTGGATGGGCATATTGTCGACGCAATAAAACGAAGCATCTTCAAATGCCTGAATAGCTGTTGTTTTCCCAGACCCGGACAGACCGGTTATGATATAAACTTTTTGCATTGGATTTAAAAGTCTTCATCCTGCTCAATGATAATATCATAAATGGCATCAGTGCAATCAGCAGCGAGAAGCTTTTTTTTAAATTGATCCATTTTTAAAAGTTTGGAAATCTGTGCCAGAACTTTAAGATGTTCACCAGCAGAATTTTCAGGAGTGAGCAAGAGGAAAAAAAGATGAACGGGTTTATTATCGAGGGAGTCATATTGAACCCCTTTTTTGCTGAGTCCGAATCCTATGCGGATAGATTTGACCGAAGCAAGCTTGCCATGGGGGATTGCGATTCCTCCGCCGATTCCTGTGCTACCGAGTTGCTCACGTTCCATGAGAACAGCAGCGATATCTTTTGCTGATGCAGATGTTGTTGTTGAAACGGCACCGGATAATTCATCAATCGCCCCTTTTTTATCAGAGGCGGTGAGATCTGCAATTATGGCTCTTTTATCAAGAATTTGGCTGAATTTCATTTAATGAATTATCCTTTGGGCTGGATTAATCCGAGCTTTCCATTGTTGTGTTTGTACAGGACGTTCACCCGTTCGGTTCTCGCATTGTTGAAAACAAAAAAAGGTTGTTTTCCTGAATTTAGCTCAACAACGGCATCTTCTATGTCCATTGGTTTATAGTCAATTGTTTCCAGAATGATCTGATGGTCGGGAACATTCTTAATTTCCAGTTCCAGTGGAATCTCATCTGATGATTCGTCCTTTATACTCTGCTTTTTGCCGGACATGTGTCGTTTTATTTTTTCTTTATTTTTTTTGATCTGCATCCGGACCTTATCCATCAATGCATCAATGGATGAATACATGCTTTCTGATTCTTCCTTGGCATGAATTCTTACTTTATCATAAGTCAATGTAATTTCAGCAATATGTCTGATTTTCTCAACAGAAAGCACGACATACGCTTCGGCTGGGCTTTCCACCATTTTATCAAATTTTTCCAGTTTTTTTTGTACATAGGCTTTTAAGGAACTTGAGGGGTCTATCTGTTTAAAGGTAACCGTTGTTTGCATAAAAGTCTCCCTAAAGTTGTTTGCGTTTATTTGATGGAAGGATATTCAATACCTTCCTGTATTTAGCAACAGTCCTTCGGGCGATCTGGAGATCAGAATTCTGTAGAATCAGTGCAATTTTGTCATCGCTTAAAGGATTTTCAGGATTTTCCTTTTCAATTAAAATCCTAATTTTGTCTTTTACGCTGGCAGAGGCCATAGAATCTCCACCCGTCCGTTCAATTGAGGAATTAAAAAAATATTTGAGTTCAAACAGTCCCTGGGGGGTATAGGCATATTTATTGGTAGTGACACGGCTTATGGTGGATTCATGCATTTCAATATCTTCGGCAATATCTTTTAAAATCAATGGCTTTAAATAAGCGATGCCTTTTTCAAAAAACTCTCGTTGGAATTTTAAAATACTTTCCATTACGAGAAATATGGTCTTTTGACGCTGCTGAATGCTTTTTATGAGCCAGGAGGCGGATTGCATTTTCTCATTAAGATAGTTTTTTGCATCCTTTGAGATTTTGTGGCCGTCAGCTATTGCATTTTTATAAAATCGGTTGATTCTCAGTTTTGGCAGGCCATCGTCATTCATTACGATTTTAAAATCATCTCCAAATTTGTAAACGTATATATCCGGAGTAATATAGGAAGGTTCATCGGTTGAAAAAGCACGGCCGGGTTTGGGTTCAAGGTACTGAATGATTTTTACGGCTGCCCTGACGTCATCGATGGATATTTTTAATGCTTTTGCAATTTTTTTACTGTTTCTGTTCTCAAGATTTTTAAGATGATGCTGTATAATCTCGATAATGATGGGATTATCAATGCCGAGCTGCTTCACTTGAATCAGCAGGGTTTCACAAAGATTCCTGGCACAAACGCCCGGAGGATCAAAGGTTTGAAGTATGGAAAGCACTTTTTCTACAAGGGGAACATCAGAATTGCAAGTCTGAGCAACCTCTTCTATGTCACTGCGCAGATACCCATCCCTGTCAAGATTACCGATAAGCGTATGACCAATTTTTTCTTCCAAATCTGAAAACCCATAAAGTCTGAGCTGCCATTGAAGGTGATCTTCAAGCGTCTTTTTTTCCATTGTAAAGGCTTCATAGTTAGGAGCGTCTTTATTTTCTGATTCAATATACAGTTTTCCTGTGGAATTATATTCATTAATATAGCTTTCCCAGTCTGTGTCGGATCTTACTTTTTCTTCAATGGTGATTTCTTTGACACGGATTTCTTTTTCAGGAGCAATGGGTTCGGTTTCCAGGTCAGGCATTTTTCTGTCTGAAACCTCGTCTGGTCCTGCTTCTTCCAGTGCTGGATTCTGCTCTATTTCCTGTTGGATCATTTCAGCGAGCTCAAGGCGAGACAATTGAAGCAGCTTGATCGCCTGCTGAAGCTGAGGTGTCATGACAAGCTGTTGGCTTAAAATCAGATTCTGTTGTAATCCAAGTTCCATATTAGAGTTTAAAGTTTTCTCCCAGATAGATTTTTTTTGCTATTTCGCTAGAAATGATTTTATCAGGATTCCCTGACTCTATGACTTTTCCCTGCCCCATGATATAGGCATTGTCACACACACCCAGTGTTTCTCTGACATTATGATCTGATATTAAAACGCCAATTCCTTTTTTAGTCAACTGATTAATAATCTGCTGGATATCAATCACGGCCAAAGGGTCTATTCCTGCAAATGGCTCATCCAGAAGAATGAACAAAGGATCGGTGGCAAGGACCCTTGCAATTTCAAGCCGACGCCGCTCTCCACCTGAAAGGGAATTGGCTTTTTGATGGGCAAGCTTGCTGATTCCGAGTTCTTTCATGAGATCCATGGCTTTTTGTGCAATGTTAAATCCGTTTTTTGGTAAAACTTCAAGTATGGCTGTGATATTCTGCTCAACCGTCAATTTTCTGAAAATACTCGACTCCTGCGGAAGATAACCAATTCCTTTCCGTGCTCGGATATACATCGGATGCCGGGTGATATCTTCTCTGTCAAGGGTTACTTTGCCGCTGTCAGGTCGGATTAAACCGACAGTCATATAGAAAGTTGTAGTTTTGCCGGCACCATTTGGACCCAGAAGTCCGGTAACTTGACCCTGCTTTACCGAAAGACTCACTTCATCTACAACTTTTTTGCCATTATAGATTTTTATAAGATTTTTTAATACGAGTCGGGTCATTATTTTTTTTTGTCGGGCTTGTCTTCAGGGTTAAGGAGTGCTTCAACTCGTTTTTGACCGTCACTTTCAACGATAACCTTGTCCTGTTTTCGATACAGGGTGATTTTCTTTCCTGTTACAAAACTTGTACCGGTTTCGAGTCGTGGAGCTTTTCCTTTTAAAACAAGGACATCATCAATTGTTGTATAAACGGCTTCATCTGCAAAGGCTTTACGTTCCCCGGATGTGTATCGGACATTTCCAGTGGAAACAATTTTTGTAATATTACTTTGAGTATCATTCTTTTTGTCTTTTTTCTTGTCTGTCACAAAATAGACCTTCATGGAATCTGCAAGAAGTATTGAGTCATCCCTTGTCGCTTCAACATTCCCGATAAACTCCACCATGGAAGCCCCTTTTTCTGCAATCATTTTATCTGAGGTGATGTGAATGGGAGAATCATCGAGCTCATTTTTTTCCTCGGCATTGGCAGCTCCAATGCCCAATAAGAGTGACACACATATAGTAAGAGGCAGGAATATATAATTGAGTATTGATTTATTGAAATTGAATATTGAACTTTTCATTGAAAGATCCCTGGATACGCCCTTCAAAAATTATTCTGTTGTCATTCAAATATATTTTCATTGAATCCGCTTCAATGAAAGAACCGCTCTTTTCAAGCCTCACACGAGCATTGGAGGTTATTATATGTTCTTTTTTATCATAATGCAACTTATCAGTTCGGAGCGTAGCAGTTACATATGTCACCACCACATTATCAGAAAAAGTCATGTCATGGGTTTTTGTATTCAGCGTGCCTGTATCTGATTTCAATTCGACCTTTTTCTTTTCTTTTGCAAAAAAAGCAACCACCACATCTTCAAGAACTGCTTTGTCTTCATCTTTTAAAAGACTGGCAGATTTGGCTGTTAATTCCCATTCTGTAACCCCGTTTTTTTTGGAGACCTGTTTTAGGATATTCAATTTCAAGGCAGCAGTTGAATCTATTTTAATATCATTTATTTTCAATTGTCCGGACAGCAATTTATTGAAAATTAGAAATCCGGATACAGCAACAATCATGAATATCAGAAGCCCGATCAGAAAATAGGTAAATTTTTGTTTTGCTGACTGTTTCATGATAAATATCGAGCTATGATTTTTTCCCAGAACCCTTTTGCTTTGAGGATGCTTTCACAGATTTCCCTCACAGCACCATGACCTCCTTCCCGGATGGTGACAATTTGGGAATGTTGTTTAACCTCTTGTGGAGCATCGGCAACACAAAAAGAAACCCCTACTTTTTTCATGACCAGGAGGTCAATAAGGTCATCACCAACAAAGGCAATATTACCGGCAGGTATCCCGGTTTCGAGGATGATGGTTTCAAGTGCTGCTGATTTATCTTTTACACCTTCAAATAATAAGGTGATGCCTAAATTTTCACATCGATATCCCAAAGCCTTTGAACTGCGTCCGGTTATAATGCCGACCTTGATGCCGGAATCCATTAAAAGCCTTAATCCTAATCCGTCCCTTGAATTAAAGGTCTTAATCTGTTCTCCTGAGTCGGAATAGGTAATACTGCCGTCCGTTAAAACACCATCCACATCCAGCAATAATAATTGAATATCGGCAAGCTTGGAATTCATGTGCTTATCCAACCGCCTTTTTTATGGAAAGAAGAGTAGATAAAAGGTTTTCCATGTCGTTGAGCGGGAAGGAATTGGGTCCATCACAGAGGGCTTTTTCAGGTTCGGGATGAGTTTCCATGAATAATCCGTCCACTCCTGCGGCTATGGCGGCTTTGGCAAGAACAGGAATATATTGCCTTTCTCCTGATGAAGAATCTGCAGAACCGCCCGGGAGCTGGACGCTGTGGGTCGCATCAAATATAACTGGCACTCCCATCTGCTTGATGATGGGAATAGATCTGAAATCCACCACAAGATTGTTATAACCAAAGGATGACCCCCGTTCGGTGATGGAAATATCCAAATTGCCGGTTTGTTTTGCTTTGTTGAGAATATTGCGACAGTCATGGGGGGATAAAAACTGTCCTTTTTTTATATTTACCGGCAGGCCTGTCCGGCAGGCAGCCAGTATCAAATCCGTCTGTCTGCATAAGAATGCCGGTATCTGAATTACATCAAGGACTTTTGCGGCTTTTTCTGCCTGTTCAGGCAGATGAATATCTGAAATCACCGGAAGATTAAGGGACTTTTTAATCTCATCAAGGATGCTTAACCCTTTTTCAAAGCCAGGCCCTCTGTAGGACTGGATAGATGTCCGATTTGCCTTGTCAAAGGATGCCTTGAAAATCAGCGGGATATTCAGCCGGGCTGAAATAGTTTTCAGGGTATGGGCGATCAGATAGGTAGTGTCGTAGTCTTCAATTACACAAGGACCTGCAATAAGAAAAAAAACAGGGTCGGGCCTATCAATTAAATTATAGAAATAATTCTTCATAAATGAGTCCAAAATTATGGTTTGTGAGGCCAAAGTATATTTTAGGACCCTAAAAGTCAAGAATGGAAAATTGCTTGATAAGTTGAAGCAGAGCTGCTATTTTACTGTAATTTTGCATAAAATTTACTAACCTACTGAAAAAATAGGTATTCTTATTGAAAAGAAGTCTTGCTTCGGGTCTGGAATATTACATCTAAAATAGAAGCAGTAAAAAAGCGATCTGATATATAATGGTAAAGGTTTATTATGAATGATTACAAAGTAAACAAAACAATTGAACAGATCAACAGGAAAATCGCTGCCGGAGAAGCAGTCGTGGTTACGGCAGAAGAGATCATTGATATTGCAAAACGAGAAGGGATTGTGGAGGCGGCAAAAAAGGTTGATGTTGTGACAACCGGCACTTTTGCACCCATGTGCTCTTCAGGGGCATTTATCAATATCGGTCAATCCAAACCCCTTATCCGAACGACCAAGACATGGTTCAATAATGTATTTGCCTATTCAGGGGTTGCTGCTGTGGATTGCTATCTCGGAGTCACTCAGACCTGCGAGGATGATCCTTTGAACAAACGTCATCCGGGGGAGTTCAATTATGGCGGAGGTCATGTCATCCAGGATCTGGTTGCCGGAAAACAGGTTCATATCAGGGCGGAAAGCTATGGCACGGATTGCTACCCCAACCGGAAAATAGAGAAACTCGTTACTCTGAAAGATCTTCCCAATGCAATGCTGTGCAATCCCAGAAATGCCTATCAGAATTATAATTGTGCCATCAATCGATCTGAGAAGATCAAATATACCTATATGGGGACCTTAAAACCGGACATGGGCAATGCCAATTATTCAACATCAGGAGAACTCAGCCCCTTGCTGAATGACCCGTATCTGAAAACCATTGGTGTTGGTACCCGTATTTTTTTAGGTGGTGCTCAGGGGTATGTCACCTGGACAGGAACCCAGCATAAAAAGGATGTTGAAAGAGGCCTGAATGGTGTTCCCCTTAAACCTGCCGGTACCCTTTCGGTTATTGGGGATTTAAAGGAAATGTCTCCGGAATGGCTTGTGGGGCAAAGTATCAGAGGTTACGGCTGTTCATTATCCATTGGATTTGGCATTCCCATTCCGATCCTGAATGAAGAGATTTTGAAATACACAGCGGTTTCAGATGAAGAGATTTTTACACAGGTTGTTGATTATGGATTTGATTATCCTGAAGGCGTTTCACGGTCCTATGGTCAGGTCAGTTATGCAGAATTGAAAAGTGGATCGATTACTCTCAAAGGTAAAAAAATTCCAACGGTACCGCTGTCAAGCATGGTAAAGGCACGAAAAATTGCCGATATTTTGAAAAAATCAATACTGAAGGCTAAGTTCTTTTTAACTCAACCTCAGCACATGTTCTATTAGAAAATAGTATAAAGGGAAAAAAATGGCAGAAAAAAAGAAGAGTTCTTTGCGTGAAAATATAGAGGCAATCGTTATTGCGGTCATTATTGCCATGTTTATTCGTACCTTTCTTATACAGGCATTCAAGATTCCATCGGGCTCCATGCTGGAAACGCTTCAGATCGGTGATCAGATTCTGGTGAATAAATTTATCTATGGGGTCAAGATTCCTTTTACTGACGGTAAAACCCTTATTCCTGCTAAAACACCTGAAAAGGGGGATATTGTGGTTTTTAAATATCCGGAAGATCCATCCAAGGATTTTATTAAACGGGTGATAGCAATTGCAGGTGATACTGTAGAAGTGGATCGAAAAAAGCTCTATGTCAATGGAAATTTTGTTGAAGGAGAACCCTATGCACAATACAAGGATCATAATATATTCCCACCGGATTATCCGGACCGCACAAGAGCCAGGAGAGACAATGTTCCAAAGTTCACCGTTCCGGCCAATAAATTGTTTGTCATGGGTGACAACAGGGATAACAGCCATGACAGCAGGTTCTGGGGATTTGTTGATTTGAAGGAGGTCAGAGGAAAGGCATTGATCATCTATTGGTCCTGGGATGGTGACAAATTCGGAGTCAGATGGAATAGAATCGGTGATATATTAAAATAAGGTACGCGCCATGCGGTTTGAAAAAAAAGATATTCTTGACATTGATTCACTTGAGCCTTGGGAAATTTCCATGATTCTGGATACAGCTCAGGGTATGAAGGAAATTTCAGAGCGGCCTGTAAAAAAAGTACCGACCCTCAGGGGCAAAACCATTATTCTTTTTTTTCAGGAACCTTCCACAAGAACCAAGCTTTCTTTTGATGCTGCAGCCAAACGACTTTCTGCAGACACTCATTCCATATCTGCAAGTACATCCAGTATTGTCAAAGGCGAGACCCTCATCGATACAGCCAAAAACCTTGAAGCCATGAAACCGGATGTCATTGTGCTGCGACACCCCTCATCCGGGGCGCCTCATCTGATTGCAAAACGGGTGAGAGCTTCCGTGATTAATGCAGGAGACGGAATCCATGCCCATCCTTCCCAGGCTTTACTGGACATGATGAGTGTCAGGGAAAAAAAAGGAAAGATAGAAGGACTGAAGGTTTCAATTATCGGGGATATTT
Source organism: Desulfobacula sp. (assembly GCA_020048635.1). Classification (GTDB taxonomy): domain Bacteria; phylum Desulfobacterota; class Desulfobacteria; order Desulfobacterales; family Desulfobacteraceae; genus Desulfobacula. The sequence continues at coordinate 12,112 of JAIFMF010000059.1, forward strand.
CCCATTCACGGGTGGCAAGATCCAATATCACCGGGTTTTCAAAAATGGGCGCCAAGGTTTCCATCTGTGCGCCGCAAACTATGATCCCCAAAGGAATAGAAAGATTGGGATGCACTATATCACCCAATATGGATGCCTGCATCGAGGGCGCTGATGTCGTCATGATGCTCCGGATTCAAAAGGAAAGGCAGGGGAATATCCTTTTCCCCACAGAACGAGAATATTCAACATTGTTCGGGTTAAACAGGAGCCGCCTGAAGCTTGCCAAGAAAGATGTCCTTGTCATGCACCCCGGCCCCATGAACAGGGGAGTTGAAATATCCAGTGAAGTTGCCGATTCAGACTGTTCCATCATTCTTGAGCAGGTCACGAACGGGGTTGCCTTACGCATGGCTTTATTTTACCTGGTTGCAGGAGGTAACAGGAATGTTGATTCGCATTAAAGGGGCAAAAATTCTTGACCCTGGAAATCTTGATTCAAAAAAAGATATCATTATTAAAGACCATCTTATTCATGCAATCGTTGATTCTGGATATAAAGATACTGAACCGGATATCAACATCATTGATGCCACAGGGAAAATTCTTGTTCCGGGATTGATTGATGTCCACGTCCATTTAAGGGAACCGGGTCAGGAATATAAGGAAACTATTGAAACAGGACTCTCGGCAGCGGCAAGGGGCGGGTTTACAGCCATTTGTTCCATGCCCAACACCCATCCGGTCAACGATAACAGTCAGGTTACAAAATTTATTATCCAACGGGGAAAGGAAGTCGGACTTTCCAGGGTATATCCGGTGGGTGCCATCACACAAGGTCTGAAAGGCGAAGCACTTTCTGAAATGTATGATATGAAACAGGCAGGGATTGTTGCCGTCACCGATGACGGCAAACCAGTTGAAAATTCAAACCTGATGCGGCGTACCCTTGAATATTGCAAAGGGTTGAACATACCCGTTTTTGTGCATGCAGAAGACACCTGCATTGCCGATGGCGGCTCCATGAACGAAGGCCCTTTTTCCACTTTCTGGGGAATAAAAGGAATTCCCAATGCAGCCGAGAGTATCATGGTGGTCAGGGACATTATCCTTTCGGAACTGACTGATGCCCCTGTTCATTTCTGTCATATCAGCACAAAGGAATCTGTGGAAGCCATCCGGCAGGCAAAGAAAAGGGGCGTGAAAATAACCTGTGAAACCGCCCCCCATTATTTTACGTTAACGGATGAGAATGTTAAAAATTATGATACCCATTTCAAGATGAATCCGCCGCTACGATCTGAAGAAGACAGGCAGGCCGTCATTGAAGGCCTTTGTGACGGAACCATTGATATGATCGCATCAGACCATGCCCCCCACAGCGTCATTGAAAAAGATGTGGAATTTGACAGGGCAGCCTTTGGGATTGTCGGGCTTGAGACGTCCCTTTCTCTGTCTTTAAAACTGGTTCATGATGGGAAGTTAACAATGGAAGATATAGTGAATAAAATGGCAAAACAACCGGCAAGCCTTCTGGGTATTAATAATGATATCAAAGAAGGGAATATTGCTGATTTAACCATCATTGACCCTGATAATGAATATGTGATCAATCCTTCCACATTCAGATCAAAAAGCCGCAATACACCTTTTTCAGGAATGAAAGTCAAAGGA
>JAIFMF010000057.1:0-13692 GCA_020048635.1 Desulfobacula sp.
CCGTGAATAGAGATTAAAAAATCCGGTTTGATTTCCAGCGATTTGTTAAAATATATTTTTGCTTTCTCATACTTTTTCTGATGGAAATAGGCCCATCCTAAATTTGATAACGGTCTTTCCGGATGGGTATAAACAAGATTTTTTGAGACTTCCTCAAAACAGTCTATTGCGAAAGACCATTTTTCCTGTTTGAGATAGGCCGCACCAAGATTATTTTTTGCTTCAAGATAATCTTTTTTTAGATCCAGTGCTTTTTTAAAATGAGTTTCTGCAAGGTCATATTTTTCTTTTGCAAAGTAAACAAGCCCCAGGCTGTTATTCAGATGGGGATCATCAGGAATGGTCTCATATGCTTCAAGAAGGGTTTTAAGTGCGGCTGAATAATTATCAGCACTATAATACTCTTCCCCAAGTCTCTGAGTCGCTGTGGCGATTTCTTTCTTATTGTCTGAATTCAGGGCGCCTGATGCGCAAGAGCTTAGCAACATGACAGCGATGAACAGATAGCACAGCTTTTTCATTTGGAGGACTCCTTTTTTAGTTATCGACGTATTGACTCATCATAACTAACTGATAAAATTTTTATTCTCTCTTTTTTTAGATAGGCTATGGCGTTGGTGCTCAGTGATTCGAGTGGGATGAACAGTTTGTCCTGACCCTTAACAGCATAAAGGCCACCTATTTTCTCAACGGTATCTTCGGTATAAAAAGATGGATTTTGCCATGTTGAATACCCAAGATGAGAAAATAAGAGAGCGATCACCTCGATCACTTTCAGTTCAGGTGTTATCGAAATGATCTCAAATTCTCGTTTTTGAAGGACTTCCAGGGCAGATCCATAGACATTCCCGAAATTGATCAATAAATCAGTTGAATCTTTCCTTATAACCCTGCCAAAGGAAGCCTCAAGGCTAATATGCTGGAGCGTGAATGGAATTTTTGCATCTGAGGTATAGTCAAACCCGGCTTGAGATAAAAGTGAATGGATCATTTTTTTATTTTTTACTGTATTATTTCCCGTGACAGTACCTTTCTCGTCACCTTTCACCTGCTCAAGGGCGTCAAATAATAATTGGGTTTTCAAATTTTTCCAGTAGGATTTAACGTTTTCAAGAAGTTCACCGCTTAGGGTATCACCTGAGGTAATGATTATTTTTTCACCACTGGTAGTTTCAATTACCGGGGTATTTGATAAATCAATAAAATGAGTTGAATTGTTGTTTCCTGGAAAGTATATCCTGCCCTGATTTAATAGTACCCCGCCTATAAGTGAGGAATATTTTTTTAATTTTGCAAGCCTATATGCCTCTATTTTATTGTCCGTGGCTTCCTGCTGTTTTTCTTTGCTTTCATTCGGATTCGTATTTCTGGCAATAAATGGTTGGAACCATGGCTGAGATCTGATCGAGGGGTCTGGTAAATATATTTCAGTGCCTTCATATAGGATATTAATATTTTTAATATTCGGGTTTGCCAATTGAAATATTTTTAATCCTTCGTCGGACAGATCCCCTTGGTTTTGTAGAAAGTCTTTATCAATCAGATTTTCAACGGTCTCGCCTTGATGAACACTGTGTTTTTTCAGAAAGGGCGAGAGGTCAGGGTCTTCAGCAACGGCTGAAAATTCGATGATAGGAACAACAACATTTTCAGAAGTGCTGAGGTCATAATCGTCTTTATTTACTTTCTTCAGTGGAATCAAGATATTGATTTCAGGCTCTATTGCATCAATATTGCTGATCTGGGGGTTGATTGCTTTAAAAATATTAATAAAATGTGGAAAATCTTTTTCAGAAATTTCTCCTTTTTTCCTGAGAATCTTATATAGCCAGTCATTCTTAGTCACCGTATAGGGTTCACACAGGACATCTTCATTTTTATATTTTAATATTGAATATCGTTTATAGGAGGTTTTGACACTGCTGGTTTTCGAATGAGATGGACAGGGGATGGCAATACAGGCATAGACAAATATAATAATAAAAATGAAGACTTTTGATCTCATATCTTTTTTAATAAGCTATCAGAAAGTTCTAAATTTAGTTTTTTAGCAATTTTGTCAGAAATATTTTGTACGAATTTTTGTAAATCTTTTTCATTCAAGCGTTTTAGCTGAGATGGAATCATCGCCTGATCATCCGGCAGCACCAGTGACGGTAAATTGATCAACTCCGGATTGGAATGAACCTTATAATCTTCATGGATTTCAGACTTAAAATAAAGGTCTTGAAATTCTGAAAACTTTATGGCATGGGCAGTAGCGTCAAGAATGGCAGTTTCATTTGGAGTAACAATCTTTTGTCGAAAAGCTTCAACAAGTCCTGCAAGGCATTCCCCCCCCTGTGTGCAGGCGATATGACCATTATGGTTGGCTTTGAGCTGCCAATCCATGATGGATTGTTCTGTTACCTGTACAAAGAATACATGTTTGCGCCCCGCAATTTCATTGTATTTTTTTGAGATTTGTATGACACGCGGCATGGACACCGGATTCCCAATCATGGCGGCCTGGGCAACGCTTGGTTTTGTATTTACCGGTATAAATTTTCTTTTTGTTTCATCGGGTTCAAGATAGTATCGGAAAACAGGATCAGCATGCTCTGACTGGACACCAATAATTTTAGGTAAGGCATCAATAATACCGGCATCCAAAAATTTGATAAAGCCATTCATCACCGCAGAGATATTTCCTGCATTCCCAATGGGGACGACGATTGCTTTGTCTTTCATCTTCCAGTCAAAATCCTGGGCAATTTCATAAGAATAGGATTCCTGGCCCAGAATTCGCCAGGCGTTTTTTGAATTCAACAGGACAACAGAATATCGGGATGACAGGTATTCAACGATTTTCATGCAGTCATCAAAGACACCCGGAATTTCAAAGACCTTTGCCCCGCTCCCCAGAGGTTGTGACAATTGCTGGGAAGTGACTTTCTTATGGGGTAAAAGAACTGCAGATTTGATCAAAGGGCCAAGATAAGAGGCATAGAGAGCTGCTGAAGCTGATGTGTCGCCGGTTGATGCACAGATGGCAATAACGTTGGAGATCAGTTTTCGATCAAGCAGATATTTTATGCTGGACAATGCACTGGCCATTCCGCGATCTTTGAAGGAGGCGCTTGGGTTTTGCCCATCATTTTTATAGTAAAAGGTGAGGCCAATTTGTTCTTGTAGTCGCTGATTGGCTTCCACAACAGGGGTATGGCCTTCCCCAAGGTAGATGATGGATTCTAAAGGAATACAGGACCCTATAAATTCATGATATCTGTAGATCCCTTTGAGAGCAGGAATTTTGAGCATTCTCCTGAAATCAAATATTTTCTGCCAGATAGATCCCGGGATTTTTTTTAAAGACTCGGCATTGCGGTCGTGAATCAGCAGAACCTCCCGACATGCAGGGCAAACATATAAAAGCGTATCAATGGGATATTGAGCAGAACATCCAAGGCACTGGTAATACAATTCACCTTTTGCTTTTGGTATGATATAGGGTTTGATATCTTCCGGGAAATAATCATACATCATGGCGAATAATTTTTAGACCTCCCATATATGGAATTAATATTTCCGGGATCACTACAGAGCCATCAGGATTTTGATTGTTCTCCAGTATCGCGGCAAATGTTCTGCCGACTGCAAGTCCGGATCCATTTAAGGTGTGGACATATTCCGGTTTTTTTCCGCCTTTTCTTCTAAATCGGATACCGGCACGTCTAGCCTGAAAATCGAGACAATTGCTGCAGGAAGAGATTTCTCTGTATTTATTCTGGCTGGGCATCCAGACTTCAATATCATAAGTTTTTGCTGCAGAGAAACCAAGATCGCCTGTACACAGCGAAATGACCTGATAGGGAAGTTCAAGAAGCTGAAGGATTTTTTCAGCATTTGCAAGCAGGGACTCCAATTCTTCAAATGAAGATTCGGGGGTTGTTAATTTGACAAGTTCCACCTTATTAAACTGATGCTGCCGAATCAGGCCCTTTGTATCTTTGCCATAAGACCCGGCCTCTGATCTGAAACAGGGCGTATAGGCTGTGAATTTGCAGGGGAGGATTGATTCGTCAATGATCTCATTGGCATAAATATTGGTCATGGGGACTTCAGATGTCGGAATGAGAAAATAGTCCCACCCCTCTATTTTAAAAAGGTCTTCCTCAAACTTGGGCAATTGGCCGGTGCCCGTCATGGTGGCCCTGTTCACAATAAATGGTGGTAGGGTTTCAGTATATCCATGTTGAGAAACATGGGTATCCAGCATGAAATTGATCAACGCCCTTTCAAGTCTTGCACCGTTCCCAAAATACAGTGGGAATCTTGCCCCGGCTAGTTTGCTGGCTCTTGCAAGATCAAGAATGCCTAAGTTTTCGCCGATCTCCTCGTGGGGTTTTATTTCAAAATCGAATTTTCTTGGTGTTCCCCATATTCTTTCAAGATGGTTTTCCGTCTCATCTTTTCCGACAGGGACGTCTTCGTAGGGAATATTCGGCAATGAGATGAGAAAGTCCTGAATAGCCTTTTCTATAGCGGCGAGCTCTTTATCAAGCGCTTTGATGGTATCCGAAACGTTTCTCATTTTGTCAATGAGAGAGTCTGCATTTTCTCTTGATTTCTTTAATTTTGCAATTTCATCGGAAACCGTATTTCGTGTATGCCTCAATTCTTCTATTTTTAAAAGCAATTCTTTTCTTTTTTCGTCATTATCAGACAGAAGGATAAAGTCAATTTTGGCCCTTCTTTTGTCCATGCCGTTTTTTACAGCTTCCAGGTGGGTGTTGATAAATTTTAAATCCAGCATTTTTCCTTATTTTTTCCTCATAAGAGTCAGCTAATTACTTCATTCATAAGATTCTTCAACAATCTTATCCTGATAGCATGCAGGGTGTAAACAGTCAATGATTATTGCAGGTTGACAATTTGGGGCATGTGTATAATATTTAAAAAAACTTTTTTTGTAATCAGAGGAACGAAAGTTATGGATGATATGAAGAATGTAAAAAATAATAATCTGGCAGTTGTGGCTGAGCGGCTGAAGAGCCTTACAAAAGAAGATCTTAATGCAAAATATGGAAAGATTGAGCATCGACTGTTTGAATTTGCAAACTTCATGGAGGCTCAACTGGCCTTTTTATATACTCCTGTAAGCAATGAAATTCCCACTGAAGGAATCATTAAAAAAGCACTTCAGATTGAAAAAGGAATCGCACTGCCGGTTTTTACAGATGCAAAAAATGCAATTAACATATATAAAATAAGCAGTTATGGAAAGGATCTTGTCAGAAATATCAATGATATTCTTGAGCCGGATATTGAAAGATGTAAAAAGATATCTTTAGAAGAAATTAATATTGCGATTATTCCCGGACTTGCATTTGATGATAAGGGAGGTCGGGTAGGATTTGGTAATAATTTTTATAATAAGCTTATTACCCGGTTGCCCGAAACATGCAGGAAGGTGGCGCTTGCTTATGAAGAACAGATCGTGGATCAGATTCAGATGGAATCAAGAAAATATACCGTTGATATCATTATCACGGATAAACGGGTGATCTACAAAATATAGTCAGGACGGGCAGATAGAGGTTTTGACGGAGCCAAAACCAGCGAAAGAATGATTTCAGGTCCCCTCAGGGTTGATGGCTTTGGAAAATTTTCTTAGATCAACGGTCTTGCCCATGACAATGACCGTATCCCTGGGCTCAATCAATGTTTCAAAGTGAGGATTGAATAGCATCTCTCCCGATGCTTTTTTTATAGCAATGATAATAAGGTTAAAATCCTGCCTGATCCTGGAATCTTTTAGGGCGATATGGGTATACTGGGAACTCTTTGGAACAAATAGTTCTTCGATTTGAATGGCGTCACTTTTTCGTGAAAGTGCAATATCAAGAAAACTGCTGACACTTGGCCTTAAAAGTTTTAAGCCCATGGATATGGCGCCTGTATCATAAGGCGATTCAACAAGATTTGCCCCGGCAATCAATAATTTATTCCTCACATCCGGGTTGCTGGCTCTGGCAAGGATATAAATGTCTGGGTTAAGCTGTCTTGCGGTCAGAACAAGGAAAACATTGGCTGTATCGGTTCCGAGTGCGGCAACCAGAAAGGATGCATTTTTAATGTTTGCCTTTTCCAGGAGTTCTTCATCAGAAGCATTGCCGTGAAGATAATGCATTTTGTCTTTTTCCAGTATAGCCATAAGTTCATTTTTTTCTTCAATTACAACAATATCATTTGTTTCTTCTTTGATGAGATGGCATAAAACTCTTCCGATTCGACCATAACCACAGATAATATAATGATTTTTCATATTGCTGATTTTTTTATCCAATCTTTTTCTCCCCAGTATGGATTGTATTTCTCCCTCAACAATGGATTGTATGACGAGTCCTGCAATGTAGACGAAATATCCGACACCGAAAAATATCAGGATAATCGTGAATATTCTTCCTGCGGAACTCAATTCATGAACCTCCATGAATCCAACAGTGGCAAGGGTTATCGCCGTCATATAGGCGGCATCAAGAAGATTCCACTTTTCTATTACCATATACCCGGATATTCCGATTAAAAATATGATCCAGGAAACAAGGACTGCCATCATGATTTGTTGAAGTCTGCTCATGGTTTCATCATTACTGATCTTCCGGATAAAAATCAAGATGAGTTTGCAGGATGTAAAAGGATTGTACCATCTTGACGGATATATATCTTGCTGGTATTAAGGGGGGCATGAAAGATGAACCTAAGAAATTTGCCCGTTGGCGAAGTGAAATGGTGGAAAAGCAGATTGTTTCACGGGGAGTTACAGATCCCCTGGTACTTCAGGCAATGGTCAAAGTTCCTCGACACCTGTTTGTGAGCGAGGCGCTTGTGGATAGTGCCTATGGAGATTTCCCGCTTCCCATTGGTGAAGGCCAGACGATTTCACAGCCCTTTATTATTGCAGAAATGTCGCAATGCCTTGAATTAAAAGGTCATGAAAGGGTTCTTGAAATTGGAACCGGGTCTGGTTATCAGGCTGCAGTTCTTGCTCAGATTGCTTATAAGGTATATACCATAGAAAGAAATAACACTCTCTTCCTGCAGACAAGAAAACTCTTCGACAAATTGAAGTACTATAATATTGTCACGCGATATTCAGACGGAACCCAGGGCTGGAAGGAAGAAAGTCCGTTTGATGCCATTATGGTCACTGCAGGTGGACAACAAATTCCAGCCCCATTGATTGATCAACTTTCAATTGGTGGGCGTCTGGTTATGCCTGTAGGGGGTACGTTTTCTCAGGAATTACTTAAACTTGAAAAGACGGAAACAGGTATCAAGACAAGCAATCTAGGGGCTTGCCGATTTGTCAAATTAATCGGTCAGCACGGCTGGGACGAATAAAAAGACACAATCTATTTTAAAATCGACTCCAATGCCTGTTTCAGCTCCATAATCTGATAAGGCTTGTCGAGGTAAGCACAGGCTTTTGCAAATATCTTTTTCTGATCCTGGTTGGTGACGTGACCGGACGCTACAATGACTTTGACGTTTGGGTCTATATTTAACATTTGTTTGAAAGTTTCCGTGCCTGATATTTTCGGCATAATAATATCTAGAAGAACAGCGTCAATGGACTGGTGATTTTTTTTGAATATGCTGAGCCCTGCTTCACCATCACAGGCGTCAAGCGTACTATACCCAAAGGTTTTCAATGCCTTGACGGCCATATCTCTTACCATATCCTCATCTTCAATGACCAAGATGGTTTTCAACCGTTTTAGGGATGTATCGTCTTGTTTCTTTTCTGAAACCGGTTTTGCTGCAACAGGAAGATAGATATGGAAGGTTGTCCCCTTTCCCGTTAGTGTTTCAATATCAATGAATCCTTGATGTTTTTGGGTGATGATGTAATAGGCCATAGCAAGGCCTAATCCTTGACTTTTTCTGCTGCGGATTTTCCAGGCGGAAAACATGGGATCAAATGCTTTCCCTCTTATTTCCGGAGTCATCCCACATCCATTATCTTGAAAGCAGATATGAAGATATTCTGAATCAGGAAAAGAGCCTGATTTGGACATACCCTGACGTTTATTAGGGATAAATATCCTGATGTAGCTGTCCGGGGAGGGGGGGGGCTTTTCCTCGATGGCCTGTACGGCATTCATACATAGATTCATTAATACCTGGTGAAGGTCATCTTTATACCCTTTGGCAAAGAATTGATTTTCAGAGAATTCGATTCTTTTTTCAATCAGAGGATTGGTTATCTGTCCCAGCATATTGAAAACATCGGCGGCAATTTTATAAATGTCCACATTTGAAGGATCTGAAGTGTTGGACTGGGTCAACGCCCGCAATTGTCTGATGAGTTTTGCGGCTTTTTTTGAAGAAATCAGGGCATTGGCAATACTTTCTTTCTGGCTGTCGGGCATGGCATCCTGATCGATGCCCAGAAGTTCGATGTATCCCACGATTCCAGATAAAAGATTGTTGACGTCATGGGCAATGCCACCTGCCAGTGTTCCTACGGAATCCATTTTCTGACGTTGGGAAAGATGCTCTTCAAGAGATTTTCTATCGGATATGTCGCGGATGATTGAAATGATATGCGGAATTCCTTCAAGGTTCATCACCTTTGAAGAAACAAGGGTAAAGATGGTTTTGTGGTTCAAAAAGAGGGTCGCCTCGAGATTTTTATAGGAGTCTTTTTCTTTTAGCCTGGCAATCAGCGCAGGGTGTTGGTGATCATCTTTCCACATGCCGATTTCCCGAGTGGTTTTTCCAATGACGGCATTTCGGTCAAGGCTGGAAAGATCCAGAAAAGCTTTATTGACATCGAAAATTGTTCCGGTGTCCATCCGAGTGATAAGAATAGAGTCGGGGTTGTTATCAAAGATGAGGCTCAAGGTTTTCTCTTTATTTTCAAGGGCATCTAGAATCTGTTTTCTTTCTATGGCCACAGCAATCTGGTCAGAGACGGAAACAAGGATTTCAAGATGCTGGCGCGAGAAATATTTCGGGTCTGAATAGTGCTGAACACAGATGACACCGAAGACGGTATCCTGAATGATCAGGGGAACGCCGAGCCATATTTTGGGAACTTTTCCAACAATCTTGTTTTTCCGATTCCGCTCGATCAGCATGTTTTCCTTGAGAAAAAGAGGTCGTTTGGCATTGATCACTTCTCCCGTCAGGCAAATGGGGTCTTCAATGTTTTCAATAATCGGAAAATCATCATCGTATTCATCGATGAAATAGTCAAAATTAATGATTTTATTATTATTATCATAAATTGCTATATAAAAATTAGGCAGGGGCATTAATCTGTTCAGGGAGCTATAAATGGACTGATATAGTTCTTTGAGATTGCGGGTTGTATTAACGGCATTGGAGATGTCATATAGGGTATAATTGATTCTTTCAGAATTTTTAAGTGCTTCAATTTGTTTTTTCAGATTTGTATTTTCTGATTCAATGGATTCGTGAGAAGGCTTTTGATCCATGCTTTTACCTAAATTAACACATGCTAATTGTCTAAGATAGTTATAATGTCAATGTATTTTATTTTAACGGAAATCAATCGCCACGGCAAGAAAGAAAAATATTTCTTAAATAAGGGACATAGAAATTATCAATTTACCATAATAGGGGTGATTGTTATCTCCCACCAGTTTAGAGCGGGTGCCCGTTTCAACCTCGCTCTGTTTCAGACCGTATAGCTTGTACTTTCTCTCCTTCCATTATCTGTCTCCAATCAAATCTCGATTTATGCTGGAACAGCAATGCCTCTGTAATTGAAACCTATTACTTTTAAGGGACTATTGTATTTTGCATCAAGATTTATAATTTTAAATCCACTTTCTTTTATCAGATTTGATATTGGTCTATTTAAATTGCACCCACCGCTGATTTTTGTCCATATCGGATTAATCTTATCCTGCCATTTTCGGATATTTTTATCGGGAGATCTGCCGTGTTCATAAAAGATTAATTCTCCACCAGGTCGAAGAACTCGATTCATTTCATTTAAAGCCTTACGAACATCTGGAATGGAACATAGGGTATAGGTTACCAGTACAGTATCCACAGAATTTTTTTCAAGCGGGATATCCTCACCTGAAAGACCTATAAAATCGACATCGAATGGCATTCTCGCAGCTTTCTTTTTCGCTATTTTTTTTAGCTGACTGGAAGGATCTAATCCCCAAACTCGATCCACTTTAGTTGGGTCATAGAAGGGTAAGTTCAATCCTGAGCCAATACCGACCTCCAATATCCTTCCTTTTGCTAAGGGAACAAGTTTTTCCCGCACACGGGTAATATCATTTTGGGAACAGACCAAGTGAGTCAATTTTGGCAGGATGTATTTATCATAAAATTTCATTCTGAAAAGATTAGCAAAATATAAAATGAAATTCAAAGGAATTGCATGCATTCAATGCAGTAGCTACTGATTCATTAAGTGATGAAAAAAAGATTTTCTGTTTATATGTGGTTACACAAGGGATGAGAAATGTTATCACGATATCCGCAAAATTATTTTACCAGTTGATTTAATGGTGGTTTATGAAAAAGGATGACCATGATGGTAAGGGAAGCTATATTATTGTCCTGTATCTGGATAAAAGTAAAAAAATTCAAATTGGTAAACTGGGTCAGTTAAAGTTTAAAAAGGGATATTATGCGTATGTCGGTAGTGCATTTGGGCCAGGTGGGCTAAAGAGCAGGATAAAACATCATATTGAACCTAAAAAAAGTTATCATTGGCACATTGATTATCTGGATCCAGCAGTAAAAGAAGTATGGGTATCTGGCTATGGAGAAAGACTTGAACACGAATGGGCAGGTTTATTAGGGGAAATTGCATCAGAAAAAATTATTGGATTTGGTTGTTCAGATTGTTCTTGTGAATCCCATTTGTTTTATTTTAAGTCCTTTAGAATTTTGCAAAATTTCCAGAAAGTATTATTTAAAAAAAATATGTTATTGTTGGGTTTTGACTAGTGCATTGTCCAGAATTTCCCTTATTTTTGGGGCCAGATCCATTATCACAATTGGCTTCTTTAGAAAGCCCTTAATCCCCAAAAATTTGATTTTTTCAGTCGTCATGCTCTCGCTGTAACCCGTACAAAGCAAGATGGGAATGCCTGGCCGGATTTTAATCAATTCAACAGCAAGTTTATCTCCCGGCATTTTCGGCATGGCCATATCCGTAATTACCAGGTCAAATTTGTCCGGATTGGCCCTGAATGCTTCAAGGGCTTCAATACTGCTGGTCCGGGAAGTCACCTGATAGCCTAACCGCTCCAGAACTTGTCTTTCCATTTTTAGAATAGGATCTTCATCATCCACCAGCAGGATGCTTTCTGTTCCGCCGATTATGGGTAAATTTGTTGAATTTTTATGCTTTTCATCGGCACTCTTAACAATTGGCAGAAAGATATGAAACTCAGTACCCTTGCCGGGTTCACTGCAAACCTGGATGTCCCCATTCATGTGCTTCACGATGCCGTGAACCACGGACAATCCCATCCCCGTGCCCTTGCCTTTCTCTTTGGTGGTAAAAAACGGGTCAAAGATGCGATCCATGATCTCCTTGTTTATTCCCACGCCGGTATCGGCAATGGTCAGACAGGCATATAAACCGGGACTCATATCCGGATTGATCAAGTCATCCCTGCCCAATTCGATTTCTTTAAGAGCTACCTTTAGTTCTCCGCCAGTCTCTTCCATGGCATGATAGGCATTGGTGGCAAGATTCATGACAATCTGATGGATCTGTGTGGGATCTGCCATTACAGGTCCACAGCCTGGTTGGAGATTCTGAGTAATAGAAATGGTTGTCGGGATGGTGGAACGGATCAACTTCATGGCTTCTTTGATGATGGGCTGCATTTTCATCAGTTTTAGTTCATTTTTTTCCTGGCGCGCAAAGGCCAGAATCTGTTGAACCAGATCCCTGGCCCTTAATGAGCTGCTATAAACTGCATTCAGGCTGTCCCGGATGGAACTGCGTTCCTCTGAAAGATCGTCCATCAACATCTCGGTGTGACCGATAATGGGATAAAGAATATTGTTGAAATCATGGGCAATGCCGCCGGCAAGGGCGCCGATGGATTCCATCTTCTGGGATTGCAGCAGTTGATCCTGGGCTTTGTCTTTTTCTGCAACTGCTGTTAAAAAAGCTGTTATATCCCGGAAGATACTCATTTTTGAAATGGTTCCATTTTGATTCTGGATCGGCATATTTGTTACACGGTAGTTCCGTCCGTCAAGGGAACTGGTGATGACAGTTTCAATTGATATGCCATTTGTGACCTCGTCAAAAACACACCCATCACATTTGTGATCCAAACTGTGCAAAACTGTATAGCAGGTGTCGCCGATTGCATTTCTGCCAATGCGTTTGATCATTGCAGGATTCATGTATTCCACTGTGAGTTTCGGCGAACAAATGTATAACGGATCGGTTATAGATTCCATCATGGAACGATATTTGGTATCACTTTCCAGACGTTCTTCCTCTGCCCGCTTGCGACCGGTGATATCCAGATGGCATCCATGAAGTTTAACAATCCTGTTATTCCTTCCTACCAGTCCCTTGCCTTGGGAATGTATCCATCGGTAGCTTCCATCCTTGTGTCTGAGTCGAAACTCATCGCTGTAGTCCGATGTCGGTCTTGCGATATAATCATTTAAATTTTTTACCGTTCTATCGCGATCTTCTGGATGCAGGCGTACATCAAATTCTTCAAATTGGTCAGGCAACTCGCTGGGTTGATAGCCGATCTGTCGCTTCCATTCCCGTGAAAAGAACATTTTATCTTCTTCAACATCCCACTCCCATAGACCCACATTGGCCGAATTCAGAGCTATGTTAAGACGTGTTAACAACCTGGTCTCAGCCCATACGGCAGCTTTACCATAAACATTGGCAAAAATTCCGAGTAGAAAAAATACAACAACTATGTTGACATTATGCATAATTTTCAGAATCGTCATATCTATGGCATAAACAGGCGGAGATGAAGCAAAAAAAAGCTGGATTAAAACGAAACCAAAGGCAGCGGCTGAAAGAAGCGTCACCTTTATCAACGGTCTTCCAGATGGCAGGAAAAAGATCATCCCGGTAACCGAAAGAATATAATATTGAAAACCAGCTTCCCATCCGATGAAATGAACGACCAGTGCCTGGTGCACAATCAACTCTATGGTTGCAATGACCATAGTGCCGAAGAACCATCCTCGGCGCGCACACTGCAACCCCACAAAATATGCACTCAAACTGGGGATATTTAGCCATACCATAGGGGTTACCCCGAAAACGGCAAAAAGGGGGACCACCGAAAGATGGATAAGGAAAGCCACAACCATACCCACATTAAACACTACAAAGCTGCGATAGTCCTCAGCACGGATAGCATCCGTCGGAAGTGTAAAAAAATTTGAGATTCGTTTCCAATACCTATATTCCATAGTTCTTTTACTGAAGCCTCTGAAAGTATTTGAAGTGAATAACCTCCCCTATCTGCAGGGCCGATTAGGTATGATTGATATTATAAACTTTTAATGGGCAACACAAAATGAGCATACAAATTGACAATATCAGGTTTTGGATTGCATTGGTATCATAATTTTTTTCAGCCCCTGAATTTTCATGCAGTGGATAATCATACGTCAGTCTTTCACTAATTATTTATTTGTTGA
>JAIFMF010000057.1:13714-16157 GCA_020048635.1 Desulfobacula sp.
AAACAACCTATAATTATCCTTCCCATGGCCGATGAACTCGATTTTGCTTTATCCAACAATTTACTTTGCAATGGTGTATTTTATCCTGTATTCTCGAACAGACTCCTTTGCTCAGTAAAGCTTAAGGCTGCTATTTGAATTGTTGAAGATTTCAATATACGTTGATGGAGAAAGGATTTCATGGATAAACAATTATTCTTGTTAAATACAAAAATTATTTCTCTGATTACGGCAATTTGTATTGGAACCATCATTTTCAATGGTGCGATTGGTTCAACTGCTGAACAAAAATTTTTCGATATCGACAAACAAGATATCCAAAAATTGCTTACACACGAAGAAAGTGCCTGGCTGTTGGAGCATAGATCAATACGGATAGCCGGTCCCAAAGCCTTCCCGCCTTTCCATTATTATGAAGAAGATGGGGCTTTCAAGGGGATGGCTTCAGATTATATCAATCTCATTTTTAAATATTTGGATATACAGCCGGATATTCGGAGCAATGCAGAATGGACTACAGTACTAAGAGATGCCGAAGAACGTAAAATCGATCTTATTTCGTGTTCTGCAAAAACTATTGAAAGGGAAGCTTATCTGGGATTTACAGAACCTTATCTGTCTTTCCCCTTGGTCATTATTACTAAAACGGATGCGCCGTTTATTGGCGGGATTAATGATCTGCATGGCAGAAATGTAGCTTTTGTAAAGGGGGCTGCGGCCTATGATTGGATCGAACGTGATAAAGTCAAAGCAATTCCGTATTTTGTAAAAACCCCGTTGGATGGGTTAAAATCAGTTTCATTTGGTAATGCGGAAGCTCATATAGAAAATCTGGCAACCGCATTCTATTTGATCCAAAAACACGGATTAGCAAATCTTAAAATCGCTGCGCCAGCATTCAATGAAAATTATAATTTATATATTGCTGTTCGGAAAGACTGGCCTGAATTGGTCTCCATTATTAACAAAATATTTTCTGTAATAATACCTCAACAGCATTCAACGATACGCAATAGATGGTTACCCATAAAAGATGATTACGGTATTCGCAAAGCTGATGTCATCAAATGGATTCTGGGTATAAGCGGTATCGTCATCACTATCTTTGCCGTGATTCTAATGTGGAACCGCCGACTAAGCAGAGAAATTCACGAGCGAGAACAGCTTGAGAATGCTTTGTCCGCAAGTGAAAGGCGATTTAAGGAACTAATTAGAAATTCATCTGATTCCATTACGATTCTTGATAAATACGGGCTGCAAATTTATGTCAGTGATGTTGTGGAAAACATGTTGGGATATAAACCTTCTGAATTGATAAATATTCCGGTAATTAAAGAAATGATCCATCCGGAGGACCAGGAACTGACTCAGGCAGCTTTTTTGAAAATCATACAAGAAGGACAAGGCAGTGCACAGTATCGGCACAGGCATAAAAACGGCTCCTGGGTATATCTGGAAGCCTGGGGTACGAATCAGTTAGAAAATCCTGATATTCGGGGTGTAGTTGTAAGTGTTCGAAACATTACTGAACGCAGGCAGGCGGAGAAAATTTTAAAAGAAATTATAACTAAGAATCCGATGTCCATTCAAATATTGGATAAAGAGGGGCTCACGCTGGAAGTTAATCCTTCCTACAAATTACTCTTTGGAGGTGTCCCCCCTTCAGACTATTCAATTTTTAATGATCCTCAATTATTACAAAAAGGAATGGGAAAGATCTTTAACCAATTAAAAAATGGTGAGATCGTTCGTTTTCCTGAGTTGTATTTCAACGCGCATGATTCACTCCCTGAGTTTCCGGATGTTCCTGCTTGGGTAAGGACGATTGGTTTTCCGTTGGAGGGTATCAGTGGAAAACCAGAAAGATTTGTTTTCATGCACGAGAACATCACCGACCGCATACTGGCAGAAGATGCCTTAAAAAAAAGCGAAATTCTTTATCGAAAAATGACTGAAAACTCACCTCTTGGTATCCATTTCTATGCATTAAACAATAACAAACAATTGGTTTTTGTTGGCTCGAATCCAGCCTCAGATCAATTGCTGGGCATTGATAATTCACAGTTTATTGGAAAAACAATCGAAGAAGCCTTCCCTCCATTAATTCAAACTGAATTGCCCGATCGTTATCGTGATGCGGCGGAAAAAGGGATTTCATGGTCAACAGATCAGATTGTCTATGATGATCAAAAAATTACTGGAGCCTTTGAGGTGAGAATATTTCAAACAACTCCAGGGAATATGGTTGCGATTTTTGCCGATATCACAGAACGTAAGCAAGCTGAAGCAGAAAAACTAATAGCCCAAAAAAATGCAGGTGATAATGAAAAAATGGCATTGGTTGGTCAAATAGCCGGAAAGATGGCCCATGATTTTAATAATATTTTAGGCATTATCATGGGCAATACAGAACTCGCTCTGCTGGATTGTAAGGAACCCAAAA
>JAIFMF010000134.1 GCA_020048635.1 Desulfobacula sp.
ATTTATCATCAAAACTGATGGTATCCTTTTTAAATCCAATGGTTTCTGCATTGGCAAGATTGTTTGATACAGATTCAAGCTTTCTTTCCTGCCTCAACCCACCCTGGACAGGCCGCGTCACTTCAAGAATCATGTTGATCTCTCCCGGAAAAATAGTATTACCGCATAGCCACCTCTGCAATATGGGTCTTGCAATATGGATGCCATTGTGCTTACAGGGTTTGCCATGAAAAATCTCAAAACCCATCAACATGGGCATTAAGGCCCTGAATCCCTTGCAATAGACCTTGGGTCAGATGTCTTAAAAGAAAAGGGGAAATGATAAACCAGGACTTTAAAGTATTAATTCCGCCAAAAGTTCAACAGGAACACAGAATGATAATTGACAGTACTCAGAAAATTTTTCCCATCTCGATGTCATCCCCCTGCGTTGAAAAAAAGCCTTGCATAAAACCTGCTTTAACGTTAGATATTATCTTAACCTTCTGGAAATAAAGTCCAGAGAAGCAAGAAAAAAATCACCATGAAATAATTTGGAAATTTATTTATATGATACCAGAAAATATTGACCCGGATAACGATCAGAAAATCATGCCCATCCATATCGATTATTTTTGCCCCTTTTGCGATACGAAACTTTTCCGGGGAAGGGTCGCCACACTCAAGATGGTATGTTCAGGCTGCAATAAGCTTGTCCTGATAAAGGACATTGAAAACAAATATGCATCATCGAACAAAGAACTCTGCGATTATTGAGGCTCTCTTTTTAACCAATTCTTATTTCAGACTGCGCTTCGAATTCATTGAATAGACAAAGGCCAGAAGCTCAGCAACAGCCACATAAATTTCTGAAGGAACTTCCTGGTTTATATCAAGAGATGACAGCACTTCAATCAGGTCGGGATCATCTTTTATGGGGATATCATGTTTTCGGGCAAGTTCAATTATTTTCTCAGCCACCTTGCCTTTTCCTTTGGCCGTCACTCTTGGGGCATCATCCTTTTTCCGGTCATACTTCAGTGCAACTGCCTTTTGGATATATTTTTTTTCCATTTTTCAGATCACTATATTTAAAACCCTGTCAGAACCGGTTTTTAACATCGCTTCAATAAAATCCGTGGGTTGAATCCGGGTTTTATCTCCTGTAAAACATTCGATCTCATGAACCTTATAATCTATTCCTTTAAGCCTTTCTTTCAATTCAGGGAGCATGGACCGGACGTATTGACAAATTTCTTCATCATTCAAGAGAAACCGCCCTGAAATTTCTTTTTTCAGGATTGAAAAATCAGCCCTTAAGGGGCCAAGAGAGGTCATGTCCAGTAAAAAAGAGATCTGAATGAGCTTATCCGTAGAACCCTCATTATCCCTGTTTTTCCCTCCGGTATCGATAAAAAGCTGACCAAATCTGAAACTGTTCTCGCTGAAAACAGGGAAAGGCAGAAGAAACCGCCCTGATTCAGCGCTTTGATGGTTCAAAAGCTGGAAATTTTCCAGAGTTTCAGAAAAAGAGGCTGCCATGTTCAGGTTTTCCGGATGATCCGGCCCGGCCAGGAATAATTCTTTCTGGATCAGGGCCTTTACATCCTGATTTAACAGATTGGACAGACCCTGTTTGAGATCCGGTAGAGATGCCTGCCCCTGAATGAGCTTTGCCGTTTTGTTCTCCCATGTCATGCCGCTTTTTTCGATAAGTTTGGGTAGAAAATTCTTATCGGCTTTTCCGGACTTCAATGCCATATCATAGAGCAGGTCTTTTACACGAGGGATATGGATACGGGTGACATCTGTTATGACGTCATTCCCGGGGAAAAACCGGATCAGTGATGAAACCTGTGATGTGGTCATCTTCTGGACCGGGCCCATGAGCTTTAATAGAACGTTCTCTTTTTGTTCCACAACCTTAAGCTGAATTTCTTCTCCGGGCCTCAGCAGCATGGCTGTTTTTGCCGTTACCGTCCGGTTGTTGATCAAGAGGCGGGCATTCCCCTGCGGCAGGAGGTCCAACACTTTTGCATGAACAATCTGATCTTTGATAAATGACGGGAGGGTGTTTTTTCTGCCTTCGCCCCGGTTGATGACAACCTCGGAAGACGAGACATGGATACCTGAAATCATCTACTGTTTTTTTCCATTTCCAGGAATTTTTTCTTCAGATCCACAACCAGTTGAACCTCGCCCCTGGGTATGGCTAATTCCTGTGCAATGGTATCAATATCATACTTCTGGTGATACATTTTCAGTATCTGATTCTGCTGGTTTGCCACATTGCCTGTGGAAAAGTCCAGAATCCTCTCTTTTGGAAGATCAGCAAACGCCCTGCCCGCTTCGACTTGCCTTTCTTCAAGCTTTTTCTGCATGGCATCCGCTCGTGACAGCAAAAGATTGATATTGATGATCCGGGAATCCAATGCATCGTTCAATCCCTTCAGCAGTCTTTTCTTATCTTTTATCTGTTCATCAAACAGAATGGCTGCATCCCTGGATTCCTTAACCAGAGGTTCCAGCATTTCCATGATATCCGATGCAGTGTCCCGGACCTGGTCGTTTTCATTCGATCCATCATCATCATCATCAAGGAATTGAGAAGGCTGTTCGGTTCGCAATCGATTCATCTTCCGAGTAAAAACAAAAATAAATAAAAACAAGGAAAAATTGATAAAAAATAGAACTACCATCCAGAATTCAATTGAAAATAATCGGATCATATCATTGTATCCAGAAGCTTTCCCTTTGCATCAGGGTCCAGATCCAGCTCCTCCTGTCTTTTCCTTTTTCTTTTCTCTTCTTTTTTTTGTCTTATTTTCAAAGTCTCTTTCTCTTTTTTCATTTCCAGTTTCTCAGACTCTTCAAATTCCCGCACGGTTGAGTTTTTCAGCACGTCACTGGCTGCCTGCAGCGCTGCGGTTTGTTCCGGAGCAGGTTTGGGTGCAGCCGTCTGATGGGTTATCTCCTGAGCAAGCCCGGACTGCTGAATGACCAGATTGTGTCCAGACACAGTTGTCATTTTAAGCCCCTTTCAACCTATCTTAAAAGATATAAAACTGACCCTGCTGATGGAATTTGCGGGCAGTACTTTCTTCAAGGTTGTTTCAACCATGGATAAAATTTCTGCTTCCGACATTTTATCCCGCTTCTCAACAACCAGGCTTTTTCTGATGGAATCATAAATCAGATCCCGGAAATAGGATAAATTGTTCAAAATTTCCTGTTGGGCTTTCTGATCAGCATAATCAATGGAGATATCTGTTGTAACATAGGCCATATCCTTTGAAACATCCGGTGGCAATATGACAAAATCCTTCAGGACCATATTGCCCGGATTTTTATTTTCCACCTGCTTTTGGACAGGAGCCTCATGAGTCTCAACTTCAATCTTTTTTTGTGGGCTCACCACCGGCTC
The DNA here is from genome assembly GCA_020048635.1 of Desulfobacula sp. Taxonomy (GTDB): domain Bacteria; phylum Desulfobacterota; class Desulfobacteria; order Desulfobacterales; family Desulfobacteraceae; genus Desulfobacula. The sequence goes on from JAIFMF010000134.1 coordinate 3,404, forward strand.
TTCCGGAGCGCTCACGATTTCAGGCGCCTTGTGCCCGCCGGAAAAAAACAGGAAATAGCTTGTCGGAACGGTTATTCCAAGGATTACCAGAATAGATGCAGCAACAAGGACCATCTTTTTTTTATACCAGGAAGACCCGACTTGTTTCTTTTTCTTTGGTTTTACCAGAGCCTCATCATCTCCCTGAAGGACAACCAGGTCTTCATCTTCTTCCTCGTCTTTTATCTCTTCATCCAATTCCCCTTTTTCAAGGAGATCCCCATCTTCGCCAGCATCAAGACTGGTGTCCGATTCCTTGTCCATGAGGTCACCCAGGATATCTTCATCATCCTGATCGGCTGCCATTAAAAGGGTATCAATATCATCCTGGGAAATGAGGATATCGTCTTCTGCTTCCTCTACTTCATCATCATCAGACTCTGTCAGAAGTGCATCAATATCTTCCTGGGTAACGTCCTCTCTTTCATCATTTAATTCCAGAACATCGACATCCGATTTAGGCTTTAAAAAATCTTCCGTGTCGTCTAACGGCATTTGAATAGCTGATAATTCGGATATCTCTTCCGATTCCATTGCAGAGTCGGGTTCTTCATCCAGGATAACCGGCCCTGAGTCAGGGGCTGTGTTGAATTTTTTGATGAGTCCATCGATGGTTTTCTGGGAAACGAGACAGTCTGAAACCCCCACTGCTTCAGACTCATTGATGACGAAATCATCTTGTTTTTTACTTTTTTCTTTTACCGGTGCCGGGACTTCTTCAATCCTTTCGTCCATGAGGATATCATCTTCAAGGTTCAGGCTGCTATCGGCAAGAATCTCCGAATCCAGACCTTTTTCCATATCAGGTGTTGACTCCTGAGATCCCATCATGGCTCTGACATCCTCTTTGGAGAGCTCTTCAAACTCTTCCTCATCGTCGAGAGCCGAAAGTATTTTTTCTTCAGATGCAGGATTTGAATTCATGAGACTGTCAATATCATCCTGGGAAAGCTCGCCAAAATCCTCTTCTTCGGAATCGGTTTCCAAATCTTTTTGAAGGGCAGTGTCTTCTTGAGATATCACATTTGAATTCATCAACTGGTCGATATCATCCTGGGAAATGAGCTCCATTTCGTCATCTTCCGCATCTTCAATGGAGTTGGATTCCAGAAGTTTATCAATATCATTCTGAGAGATTAAACTGTCTTCTTCAATCATCGTCGGGTCGGACATCTTTTCACCTCTTTATTTGAAATAGTCCTGAAGTCTGGCTTTCAGCTTGAGAAGAACCGCGGTATGAATCTGGCAGATACGCGATTCCGTCAAAGAAAGCACTTCACCGATCTCTTTGAGCGTCAATTCATCATAATAATATAAAGAAACCACCATCTGTTCCTTTTCGGCCAGTGTTTTGATGGTCTCGACCATCATATGTTTGAGTTCCTCTTTATCAAAAGAATCGGCTGGGTTATCCTCTTCCTTAATACCGGACTGAAATCTTGTTTTTGAATACGTATCCTTCTGTTTTGTTTTGATAAACTCATCCAGACTTAATACAGAGGCGCCATGAATATGGGTGAGCATATCATGATAGGCTTCAAGGGAAACATCGAGTGCCTTGCAGATTTCTTCATCTGTTGCAGGGGCCCTTTTCTGCTCTTCAATGGCTTTGACGGCCCTTGTAATGTCCTGAATCTTTTTTCTCATGGACCTTGAATAGGTATCCATGCTGCGGAGTTCATCCAGAATGGCGCCTTTAATCCGATACTGGGCATAGGTCTTCAGACTGACGTGTTTGGAAGGGTCGAACTTATCCACCGCATCGATGAGGCCAAGGGATCCGGCAGACACAAGCTCATTAAAAAAAACGCTGGAGGGTAGTCTCATGGCAAATCTTGCAGCGATATGCTTTACAAGATACGCATACTCAATAATGCTATTTTCTCGCGATGCGTCTTGATCTGTTTTATTCCTCTGATACTTGTTTTTCATATAACGCCGGCGTGCCCTTGTCAGGTTGTGGTTTGAAAAACTTTGCTCATAAAAAACGTCAGATTTCCGTTTGTACTGTTTTTTAATGGGCGCTTGCCCAGGATGACGGCGATTTCATTTATGGCCTGTGCAGATGCTGAATCCGGAAAATAATCCATGACCAGCCCTCTTTTCTGAACCGCCTGCTGCAGTTGTCTGTCATAAGGAATGTAGCCCACATACGCCAGTACGACATTTTTTAAAAATTTATCCAGCGCCCCGCTCAGAGACGCATATACTTTTTTACCATCCGCTGCTGAATCGACCATGTTAACGATCAGTTTGAAATATCGTGTGCCATATTCTCTGGACATGACCTTCATCATGGCATAGGCATCTGTAATGGATGTGGGTTCGTTTGTGGCAATAACAACGCATTCATCACAGGCTGAATTAAAATATAACACATTGGACGAAATCCCGGCTCCCGTGTCCACAAAGATTATATCTGCCTGATCGGAAAGAGTTTCAAACTCAGTCAAAAGGTTGAGTTTTTCACCTTCACCCAGTTGAGTCAGATCCGCAAATCCGGAACCCCCCGGAAGAATCTTAACCCCGTGTACCGATTGGACCATGACCTCTTTCAACGTTTTCTCCGAACTGATCACATGCCGGATATTAAATTCAGGCCTTAGATTAAAAATAATGTCAATATTGGCAAGCCCGACATCGGCATCAATAATCACCACCCTTTTTCCCATACGACTTAAGGCAACCGCTGCATTGGCGACAATATTGGTTTTACCCACCCCACCCTTGCCGCTGGTGACGGCAATCACCCTTGGAAGAACTGTGCCAGCAGGTGTTGATCCTGCATTCCGTCTTGAAAGCGCCTGATTTTTTACAACGGTTTGAAGTCCTTTTGCCTGATTCAACTTAATATATCTCCTTTGATCCCTTCCCGAGAATTATTTTCAACAGTTCCTGCCTATCGGGAACAATCAAATCTTCAGGGACCTTCTGCCCGTTTGCAATCAAGGAAACAGGCAATTTGAAATCACTGATCTGGTCCAGTATTTTTCCACATCTTTTTGTTTCATCAATCTTTGTAAAAATAACCGTATCCGGACCAAATACTGAAAAAGCAGCGGCCGCTTCCTGCATAATAATCGATTCAGATGTAACACTCAAGACCAAATGAGCAGAAATTCTGAAATCCGTCTTAATCAGTTGCAGAATTTCATCAATCCGCTGCTTGTCAAAATGGCTGTGACCGGCTGTATCAATGAGTACCATATCCATGGATTTCATTCTATCAAGCGCACATAAAAGATCCTGAGCGCTGAACGCCGGCACACATAACAGCCCCATGATGGAAGCATAGGCTTTGAGTTGTTCAAAAGCGCCCACCCGATAATTGTCTATGGAAATCAGGGCAACTTTCATTTTTCTCTGAAAGGTCAGCATGGCGGCAAGTTTGGCAACCGTTGTTGTCTTTCCAACGCCTGTGGGGCCGATAAATGCAGCTACATGGGGGACTCCCGAACTGTTGTCCCTGCAAAAATAATCCCGGGTTGCAATCCGGTTCAGACATTCCTTCATCACATATTTTTTAAGGGATTTTATCTTTTCTCTCTGATCTGCAGTGTTGTCCATTGAAGCGCTTGCTTTCTGAATGATGGAACTTGCAAGCGCTTCGCTGACACCGGCTCTTAATAAGGATGCAAGAACCCCCACGGATTCAAAATGATTGCAGACCATATTGTGCATTCCATTTCCAAACCCGGCAATGGAAATCATATCTTTTATCTGCGCGATATCCTCTTGAATGACTTCAACCGGATTTGCCTTATCTGTTTTTCCATCCTTTGGGGGGAGTGGAACCGCTGCCTCCACTTCAAACATTTCTTTTCCATAAGGATCACTGGGCTTTCGTTTTATTTTTCTCGTATTCAGGATCATGGCATCTGATCCCAGCTCTTCTTTAATGGTCGCAATCGCTTGTTGAATATTCTCGGCTTTAAAAATTTTCCTATTCATTCTTCAAACTCACCTTTCCAGTTGCCTGAAGGTTAATACCATCCACTATTTCTGCATGCGATACCACAAAAACAGTGGGCAAAGAGGACTCTATCAGTTTTCTGACATGCCTTCTCAGACTTGGAGTTGTCATGAGAACCGGCTGTGTATTGGATGCGACCTGCTGCTCCACTTCTTTTGTAACAGCTTTTATAATTTCTTCTGCCAGCCTCGGGTCCAGTGCGAGATAGGCGCCATGATCCGTATGCTTAACGTTTTTGGTTAAAATTTCCTCCAGATTCCTGTCAAAGGTGAGCACATGCAGCACCTTGCCTTCCTGGAGATACGGAGCAATCATCCCTTTGGCAATTCTCTGCCTCACATATTCGGTCAGAAGATCCGGATCTTTTCCAACCGGTGCAAAGTCGGCAAGCGTTTCCACAATGCTCAGAATATCTCTGATGGAAATTCTTTCCCTCAGAAGATTCTGAAGGACCTTTTGAACCACCCCAAGGCTTAAAATGTTGGGAATCAATTCTTCCACCGCCTTGGGACTTGTTTTGGCCAGGTTGTCCATCAGATGCTGGACATCCTGACGGCCCAGTAGATTGTGGGCATTGTTACGGACCAATTCAGTCAGATGGGTGGCAATAACCGTTGAATTGTCGACCACGGTGTACCCTGCAAATCTCGCTTCTTCCTCGCGTTCCTGGGGAATCCATTTGGCCGGCAGATGGAAGGCAGGCTCAACCGTATCGAGCCCTTCAATTTCCTGGGCCGTTCCTCCGGGGTCCATGGCCAGGTAATGATTGACCATGAGTTCTGTTGAGGCTGTTTCAACACCTTTTATCATCAGACGGTATTGGGCCGGACTCAGATTGAGGTTATCCCGGATATGAATAGGCGGAATGATAATGCCGAGTTCCGTGGCAAACTGCCTTCTGATGGCCCTGATCCTTCCCAGAAGCGTCCCGTCCTGCTGTTTATCCACAAGAGGGATCAATCCATATCCGACTTCCAGCTCTATGGTATCCAGATTCAAAAGATGATCCACATCTTCCGGAGCCCCTGTGGCATCTTCTTCAGCCACTGCTTTGGCCCCTGCCCGTTTTTCCTCTTTTTTTACTTCTTCTTCCTTTAAAAAATACCAGGCCAGTGTCCCTAAAATGAGCCCCAGCGACATAAACGGGATCGTGGGCAATCCCGGCACCAAACCCATGCAGAAGACAATCACTGATCCGATAAAAACCGGTGTTGAGCTTGAAAAAAGGTGTTTGGCAAACTCTGCGCCCATTTTCATTTCAGATCCTGATCTTGAAACCAGAAGACCTGCTGCGGCTGAGATCAGAAGTGCCGGTATCTGGGTGACAAGACCATCTCCAACAGTGAGCAGTGTATAGGTGGTCAGCGCCTCTTTCATTTCCATGCCCTGCTGAACCACACCAATAATAAACCCGCCCACAATATTGATGATGGTGATGACGATACCGGCTATGGCATCTCCCCGGACAAATTTTGAGGCACCATCCATGGCTCCGTGAAACTCGGATTCCTTTGCTATGGCTTTTCGCCTCTCCCTGGCTTCGATTTCATCAATCATGCCGGCATTCAGGTCTGCATCAATGGCCATCTGTTTGCCCGGCATGGCATCCAGGGTGAATCGGGCGGCAACTTCGGCGATTCTGCCGGCACCTTTAGTAATAACCAGAAAATTGATCAGAACCAGAATGACAAAAACAATAAACCCCACCACATAATTGCCGCCCACCACAAAGGTTCCGAATGATTTGATGATCGAACCTGCTGCATCATGCCCTTCACTGCCATGTAAAAGAATCAAACGGGTGGCCGCCACATTCAAAGAGAGTCGGAATAGTGTCAATACCAGGAGAAGTGAAGGGAAAATGGCAAACTCCAGGGGAGCCGTGGTATACATGGTGGTGATCAGTACAATAACAGATAAAGAGATATTCAATGCAAGAAAAAAATCAAGAATGATCGGATGGAGGGGCAGGATCATGGCCATCAATATACCGATAAAGGCGAATACCATCAGAATATCTGATGATTCCCGCTTCATCCCTGCTAAAATTCCAGTTACATTGGTTGCCATTCCTGCTCCACGCTATTCACTAAAACTTTGACACAGACCGCCAAATTCCTGCCACACATCTAAAGTTTTTTCCCTTTTAATTTATAGACATAGGCCAGCAATTCCGCAACGGCCTGGTATAATTCCATTGGAACTTCCCCGCCTATATCTACACTGCTATACAAGTTTCGGGCCAATTGTTTATCTTCCACCAGAGGAATATCGTTTTCCCTTGCAATTCTCCTGATATTCTCGGCAATCGGGCCTGCTCCTTTTGCAAGGACTTTCGGGGCATCCATGGCCTTGCCGTCATATTTTAAAGCAACGGCCAGGCGGGTTGGGTTGGTCACTACCACATCTGCATGGGGAACGTCCGCCATCATTCTTTTCCTGGCAGCCTGGTGCTGGAGTTGTCTGATCCTGGATTTTACCATAGGATCCCCCTCGGTCTGCTTCATTTCATCCTTGACTTCCTTTTTGGTCATTTTCTGGTCGTCCAGAAATTTCCATTTCTGATACGCATAGTCCAGGAATGCCACCACCAGCATGATCAGGCAGACCTTTACAAAAATCCAGAAAGAAATCTTAAGCATATACAAAAGGATGTATCCCACACTAGTGTCGTAAAGAAATGTTATGGGGACAAGCTCTGCCTTGATTGAATTATAGGCAACCATTGAAATAACGCCTACTTTTATAAGGGTTTTTAAGAATTCCACAACGGCCCGTGATGTGAATTTCTGTTTAAACCCATTGATGGGGTCAAGTCTGGAAAATTTGGGTTCCAGGGATTGCCAGGATATGGAAAATCCGACCTGAGCTAAATTTGAGATCAGTGCAAACAGAACAATGGTCAACATGACGGGGATACAGAGGAGGATTATTTTTTCAGTATGATACGCAAGCAGTCTTATCACTTCAAGGTGGGTTAACAGGGGAATCTTTTCAAATTTAAGATTAACCTGTAAAATAGCAGCCAGGCTATGGTAGATGTAAAAAGCAGAAAAATACAAAGCAATGACCCCGGTCAGAAGGACGAACACAGATGGAATTTCAACACTCTTTGCCACCTGCCCTTCTTCGCGGGACTTGGAAAGCTTTCGCGACGACGCGTCTTCAGTCTTCTCTCCACCACCTTCCGAATCTTCAGCCATCTTCCCTTATCCTCCGCCCATATAAAAAAGAAAATACATCAATAATCCCTTTAAGTCAGACACATAGACCCGGGTCACGATGACGATAATCTGGAACACAAGCCCGAAAAGAATGAGTCCTGTAACAATCTGCAAGGGAAAAGCCACAATCATGACATTCATCTGGGGAGAGAATTTTGCTATAAGGCCAAAGGCCACGCTGACAAATGCCAGCGAGACAATCACCGGCGCCCCGATTTTTACAGACAATAAAAAGAGCTGGGCCCCGATCTCGATCACCTTTTCCGGGATTGCCTCATGCATCATGAAAAACCCCACAGGAACTATTTTAAAACTGTCAATGGCAGCCAGGAATATGATGTGATGGCCATTCAAAAGGAGAAAGACAATGATGCAGACCCAGTATCCAAGCTGATCCATGATGGATACGTTTCCCCCGCTCTGGGGATCAACCACATTGATCATGGCATATCCCATCTGGAAGCCGATAATCTGTCCTGCAAGCTGAACCGAAGCAAAAAACATCCGAATGCAAAGCCCCAGGGTGATTCCGATGATGGCTTCCGCCAGGATTAAGAGCCCTGTGGATACAGCATTCATGGGAAATCGGGTGATATCGACGTCCACCACTGGATATAAGAGCAGTGAGACAACAAGTGCAAACCCCATTTTCAACCTGTCCGGAAAAACCGTTGATGAATAGAAGGGGAGCATAAAAAGAAAGATGCTGATTCTCAAAAGGACCAGCAGATATGCCCTGAACTGCGCCGGATCGATGACATTTAGAATATCCATCCTGCGATATCCTTACCTGATGTACATGGGTATATTTTCAATCACATGAACCGTAAAGGCAGTAACCTTTTCCAGCATCCAGGGGGCAGCGAATAAAAGCCCGAGGAAAACAGCCAGAATTTTGGGAACAAAGGTCAGGGTCATTTCCTGGATCTGGGTAACCGCCTGAAAAACGCTGACGATCAGACCCACTGCAAGCCCGAGACCCAGCATGGGCATGGACAAATAAATAGTGAGGAGAATGGCCTCTTTTGCAAATTCCACCACAAATTCAGGGGTCATGGCTAAACTCCAAAACTTTTAAGGAGAGAGCCACAAAGCAAATGCCATCCATCCACCAGGACAAAGAGCATGAGTTTGAAGGGCAATGAAATCATAACCGGCGGAAGCATCATCATGCCCATGGCCAGAAGTACGGAAGCCACCACCATGTCGATGACCAGAAACGGGATATATAAGACAAATCCGATAATGAACGCGGTTTTCAGTTCACTGATGACATAGGCGGGAATCAGCACCAGCAAAGAGACATCCTCTCTTGTTTCCGGTTTTTTCATGTCAGCCCCTTTAACAAAAAGGGCAATATCGCTTTCCCGGGTATTGATTAAAAGGTATTTGCGTATCGGCGCCTGGGCCTTTTCAAAAGCCTTATCAAAGGGAATCTGACGTTCAAGATAGGGGTTGAGGGATTGTTCATACACATCCAGGGCCACTGGCTTGATGATAAAAAAGGTCATGAACAGGGCCAATCCCATAATCACCTGGTTGGGAGGGCTGGTTTGAATCCCCATGGCCTGGCGTAAAAAATGAAAGACAATCACGAGTCTTGTAAAAGGGGTCATCAGAATCAGAATAGCCGGGGCCAGGGCAAGTATGGTCAGAAGGGCGATAATTTCAAGGACAACCACAACCTCTTCTGGACTTTTTGCGGTTTCCATATTCAATTGAAGGGATGGAATGGGAAATGTCACTGCAAAAGCAGAGGGGCTTACAATGAAGAGTAGCAGCAAAACAAGGCTGGCTGCTTTAAGACATAAGGGCTTTTTATATATTGAAGTCTTCATTGGCTCTTTTCTTTAGAAGATATCTTTGTAATACTTGCAGGCGTAACACCCAGAAGAATGATATCTCCCATAACATCTACCAGCACAAGCTTCTCTTTTGCGGAAAGATGATGGATTGAGACAAGCCGGATATAGTCCTTACTACCACCTTTCAATCCTTTTATGGTTGAAAATTTTCTGACCAGATAAAACACCAGTATGAGAATCGCCAGAACCAGAAACAACATGGAAAAAGTCCTGGCAAAAGCAATCCATATATCGGAAGATGTATTCATTCGATAGACGCCAGAGATTTAACCCTGTCGATGGGGGTAATGACATCCGTGAGCCTGACACCAAATTTTTCATTTACCACGACAACTTCCCCCCGGGCAATAAGCTTTCTGTTGATATAAACTTCCAAAGGCTCTCCTGCGAGTTTATTCAACTCGATGATGGACCCCTGCCCCAGTTGAAGAAGATCATTCACCAGCATTTTTGCCTTGCCAAGCTCAACAGACAGTTCGAGAGGGATATCCAGAATAAAATCAAGCTCTCTTTCCCCTCTGCCCTCCGTCTCCTCCATACTTTCCTGATCTCCGGTATTATTTTTTTCCTCTGCCATGTTTTATGCCTCACAATCGGTTACAATTTTATCTTTTACCTGAAACGCCTGAAATCCTCTTTGCACGCCTGCATATCCTGTGAGTTTCACAAGCCCGTCCACGTAGCATATCAGAGGGTTGCAGGCATCACTATCGAGTTGGATGATATCCCCTTTCTGCATGTATATCAGCCTTTCTCCTGTAATTTCCGTCTTCCCGAGCTCTATTCTCAGGTCAACTTCCGATTCCAGGATGACTTCCCTGATCATTCTTCGCCAGTTTATATCTATTTCTTCCACTTCTGCCTGGACACCTGAAGATAATTTGTTCCTCATGGGTTCAATCATGGAATAGGGATAGCAGACCACAAGATTTCCTGCAGATTGTTCAAGCTCAATCTCGAACCGTGTCACGAGAACAAGATCGGTCGGAACGACAATGGCGGTAAACTGGGGATTCATTTCCGACCTGATGAGTGTGGTTTTTACAGGTTCGATGGGGGCCCAGGAAGCTTCGATATTTTTCAGAACCGCAACCACGGCTTTTTTAATCATGACTTCCTCTATATTGGTGAATTCCCGACCCTCTACCCTGGCTTTTCC
>JAIFMF010000205.1 GCA_020048635.1 Desulfobacula sp.
ATAAAAGCGTCATGTCTGGGCTTGTAGGTTATAAACAAGGTTTTCTTGGTCACGCTGATATTAATGATATTCTGAGTAAACTTGAAATGAGAATCGATCAGTCTTTTTTTTTGTGACCGACCACGGGAAATGACACAGTCCACTTCCTTGAATATCCTTGAGAAAGTAGTGGAGGTAAGCAAAAGATTCAAGGATTCCCTTGTGCCATCAGATACCACATAGAGATTTCTGTCATGCTTTAGAAGTTTTACCAGGTTATTTTTACTGATGGTTTTTTCATAAATATAATGTGCCTTTTCCAGCTCCTTAAGAAGAACAGGATCTGTTCTGGTATCTGCCAGGCAGATTTTTTTAAAGAACGGAGACTCTTTAACAGCGAAAATGACAATATGACCCAGCTCGGAAAGGAATTTAGCAATTGAAAGGTCAATGACCACATCTCTGGATTCATCGGCAAGCCAGAGAATTTTTTGTTTTTTGGCTTTCATGAGTGCGACCAGGTGTGAAAGTCCGTCCCCCATGATGGGTGTGCAAAACAGTTTTTTTATTTTGGTCAGAGGGGGGATTTTCTGGCTTTCATCGGCCCACAGGTCATTTTGTGCAAGAAGTGTAAGCCGCCTTACAAACTCAATTTCCTTTATTTTTTCCCTTAATTCGATAAGGGTTGTATCCTCAGAGAGTTGAAGGGAATCATCAATCTGGTTTAATGCCTTCTTCAGAGTTTCCGAACCCAGGAATTTTTTAGCGTTTTTATTGACGGCTTTTTTTTCATGCGAGTATGGGTTTTCTATATGAGTACGGCTCAAAAAGATTTTATGCAGTCTTTTTTCAAGTCTTGAAGGGATGAGAAGACCGGTGCGGGTTTCATCATCGTATTTGATAGCGATCAAGGCTTTTAAATATTGTTTGTCATAGTCGGAATCTATCAGTTCATCCACCATAACCATTATTTTGTCAAAAACCTGTTTATAATGCTGTTTTAAGAAGGGTGGGCATTTCCTTGACATGATGGCATTGAACATTTTATCAGAGCAGGGGTAATACCGTTCTCCATCTTGAGGGAAGACCATGAACTCGACCTGTTCTTTTGATCCTACCTTAGAAGGATAGGCAAAGGGGTCAATATGATTTTTAAGAAAAAATGCAGTAAACCAGGCATCAAAATCAGGATCTTTTCCAATCAGAACAGGATTATTTTCTTTGTTTTTCATCAAGCCTCCATATTTTTAACATTAGAACTGTCCATAAGCTAACATTTCAATATTTATATTGCAATTGGTAAGCGTGCAGGCGAATAGCTTACAAATCCCCTTGACACCCTATTTGCAGAGGCATAGTGAATACATATGGACAAAAAAGCAGCTCTTGAAATATTGAATCTTGATGAAGCGGCTACTTTGACAGAGGCTAAAAGAGCGTACCGGAATTTAGCAAAACGATATCATCCGGATGTGATGGAAAAAAAGCCTCATGCAAAAAAGGATACAGAAGCCAGAATGAAAGATATTAATCTTGCCTTCCGGTATCTTGCTCCTTTGTTAAAACTTAATGCGCCTGTGAAAAAATCCTCGAAACCGACACCGGATGATGAATTCCCGGAAATGCAGCCACCAAAAATAAAGAAGCCGGGATGGGATGTTTTTTTTACAAAATGTGAAGAATTCTTGAACCGTCTGTTTTTTCAAAAAGAAAAACCTGTTGTTTCAAAAAATCAAAAGCAAAAACGATATCCTGAACAAAAATCTAAAAAGGGTAAAGACCCTTTTCGTGATGTTTTGAAAAAAGCCCACGAGAGGCCGGTTAACTGTGAAAGCAAGAAAACAGAAACTCCAAAAAAAAGAAATCCAACGAAAACCGATTCTTTCAGTGATTATCAAAGATATATGGAGCTGAAACAGAAAATAAAATCCGGGCATTCCAGAAAAAATTCCAGTATGTCTATCGGCAGGGTAACAAAAATTGATCCGGTTAACCGGATTGATGCTATAAATAAGGATTGACGCCTGTCGTTATCGGGATAATTTTAGAAATGAACACAAAATAATCTTTTTCCGGTTTTGAGATCGATGATCCCGGCCGATGTTTAGTCATATCTTCTAAGTAATTAACGGAGCAGCGATGAACGGCTTTTCCGTTTATTGACGGAGACGCTGTGTCCGAAAATCCATCCCATCATGAGGACACCGACGCCAAAAAGAGACCATTTGATCATATCGGCATTCAAAAAGCCGGTGTTTTTTGATTTGAAGTCTGCAAGTTCGGCTGAGAGGTCCTCGTTTTTTTTCTGAAGGTCCTTATTTTCATTTTCCAATACCTTTTGAATTGAGGCATTATCATCGGCTGATATCTGAGTTTTGATGGCGTTAATTTGTCTTTCCAGATCCTGAACCTTATCTTCCAGGATCTTTTTTTCCTGTTTCAAGGTTTCAATGACAACGATTTTTGGTGTTTCAAAACTGATGAACCGCTTGTCAACCCAGCCGACTTCTTTGGATTCAAGTTCAACCTTGTAGTATTCACCTTGTTCCCCAAGTATTGAAAGAGGTGTATCACTTTTCAACCGTTTGCTAACCGCATAGTTTTCTCCCGGGCCATCCCTGAAAGTCAGGTAGATCATATCGGAAACATAACCGGTTTGTGCCCTTAGAATCTGTGGCAGCCCAAAGCATAGAAAGAAAATAATCAATAATTTGAAAAGCGATTTTTTCATATAGTGTTTGTCTCCATTTATTTTTTATTCTCAATACCAATCCTTTGGCCATTTTACAATAAAAAAACGCTTGCCAAGGATGCTTAACAAGGGTATCAACTTGTCATGCGGCAATGGAAATGAATAATTCGGATGAAACACAAATGAACCCGGCATTTTATCATAAACTGTGTATTACAAATATTCTGAAAGGAGTAGAGGAAGGGCTTTCCAAGTATTCAAACGTCAGCAGGGTAGCCCTAATCTTTGTGCCGGGAGAAAATGATGCCATCCGTATTTTTGATCCCCGGAACATATTAAGAGGACATGAATCAAAATTCAAAGAAATCTTTTATGATAACCATGGCGTCTGGCGGCAGAGGATAAAAGAAAAAATTAAGGGTCAGCCCAAAGGACATATGGTGCCGGAAAATGACCTTGCATTATCAGGGTTGATTTCTTATGCCTGCTGTTCCAATGATTTTTTTTACCAGATGTGGTTTACGGATCATCACCCGGACATGTGCTCCATTCATCCGACGGAAAGGTGGCTGGAACAGGCAGCATGTCTTCTGGTACATGATTACAACTCAAGAATCGCAGCCATTAATTCATCTGACTATGTGCTGAAGAATTATTCTCTTCAGGCCATTGCAGACTATATTGTGGACGAAAGAGAAAAAGGTCTCGGGCCGGACAGAAAAGTCATGATCCCGCCGATTTTAAATGATATCCTCAATATTTCGAAAACACGGGAAGAAGGCGCCTGGGCAAGAGGAACCCTTTTCTTTGTGGATCCGAAGAGACTTAAGAAAATCTCTTTTATTACCAAAATTCAAAAGCATGAACGCCCGGTAATCAGTAATGTAAAGCATATCCGAAAGCTCCTGGTGGCTGTTGAAAATTCAGACAGAAAACTTGTATCGGACGGCTTGACGGTTATCGGAATCACTGACAGTGAGATCCCTCCTTATTGCGTTTCAGCAGACTTCAGAGGGGATCATGGTTTTTTAATGCTGGGGAATGAAAAGATTGCTTCATTTTTTGACGGCAGCTTTCATTCAACCACACGGGAAGCCAAAATGGTTGAACTGGAAGAATTGCTTCTGGATTCCGACCTTGGCCCGGAAAAGTCCACACTTTTATTCCAGCTTATTTCCCATCTTGTGCACAGCGCATCCAATGGAAGACACGGATGTACGCTGGTGGTTGATTTGAATGACATCACAACCGCACTGTCCGGCCATGTGCTGGATCCACCCTTAAGCCTTCGGGAACCCAAAAATTTGAGACTTGCCTGCTCTCTCCTTAAAATTGACGGGGCGGTTCATATTTCGCTGGATCTTTGTCTTCATGGATTCGGATGTCTTCTGGATGGAAAATCCATTACCTGGGAAAATATGGCAAGAGGGGCAAGGTATAATTCAGCTTTAAGATTTTCTGCCGACCATACCCGCATTATTGTTGTGGTGGTGTCGTCAGACAGGCCGGTATCCATTATCTATAATGGAATTGAGATCAACGCTTTCAGCCATTGGCGGCCTGGGTATCAGTATACACAGGGGCCTGTGGAATTGGAAAAATATTTAAAAGGAGCAATTTTATGACACACTCCCATGATGACCACCATCCTCATACCCACGATCATTCTCACAGCAACGATCATTCTCACACCCATAGTGATTCACATGACCACGATCATCCCCATGATCACGGGCATGCGCATGAATTAACATTTGAACAGAAACTGGAAAAACTGTTCACCCACTGGATTGATCATAATGATAGCCATAAAGAGACCTTTTTTACGTGGGCAGAAAGAGCAAAAGAGGCAAAACTGGATAGCGTTGCCGTAAATATCAAAAAAGCCGGGCAGGTCTCTGAAGAAATCACCCGGCTGTTGAAAGAAGCGATGAAAAAACTTAAGGGATAAGCATCACCCGGGTCTTTTTGCCGGATATAATTGCGATATCAGCATTCCGGCCAGCATCAGGACGCAACCGAAAATTGCTCTTTTTGAAAGGATTTCATTGAGGATGATCCATCCGCCTAATGCCGCTACCACGGATTCAAGACATAAGATAATGGCAGCATGGGAGGTCGGGCTGTTCTTCTGCCCATAGATTTGGAGAGAATAAGCAACCCCTACGGACAAAACACCCCCGTAAAAAAGGGGTAGGACTACATCTAAAATATCGGAAAGGATAAAGGTTTCCGAGAAAAAAGCCACCATAAGACTCAAGGCAGCACAGACACAGCACTGAATAAGAGACAGTCTCACCGTATCAAAACGTGTCGATAGTCTGCCGATAATAATCAGATGAAACGCAAAGCAGATGGCTGATAAAAATACAAGAAAGTCTCCAAAGGCCATGTTCATCTCTTTTGTCATACTCAAAAAGTACATGCCGAGACCGGCAAGGACAGCACCGGTCCAGGTTCCAGGTGAGGTCCGGCTGCTTTTTATGAATAAACCGATAAAAGGGACCATCACCACATAAAGTCCTGTAATAAATCCGGCTTTTCCTGCAGTGGTGTAGACAAGTCCGACCTGCTGGAGTGAAATGCCACCAAAAAGAATTAGTCCGGAGATGATCCCGGATGGGATAAGACCGCTGCCGTTTTGATCTTTTATCCTGTTCCGGGGAAAAAACAAGAAGGGGAACAGGGAAAGGCATCCCAGAACAAAGCGAAGCCCGTTAAAGGTAAAAGGGCCGACATGATCCATGCCGATTCTCTGCGCCACGAAAGCAAGCCCCCAGATGGTGGCAACCAGCAATAAGATAAAATCTGATTTCAATGCACTTGGTTTCATGATATCCCGGCCATATGGTTATCTAAAATTGAATATGCTAAAGTAATTTGACGGTAAAAAAAGCATGATCTAATATTAAAACCAAACGTTCGTCAAGGAAATTTAATGTCTATAGACCATACACTGCAGATGGAAATGGCCGGTCAGAGGCTCATGCTTGGGTTTGACGGCATTGAGCTCAACGATGATGTAAAACATATTATCGGGGATATCAGGGCAGGGGGCATCATTCTTTTTAAAAGAAATATTGAAACCCCGGATCAGGTGAAAGCGCTTTGTGAGTCCTGCCAGGCCTATGCCGAATCCTGCGGTATTCCGCCCCTGTTTATTTCCATAGACCAGGAGGGTGGGACCGTGGCAAGGCTCAGAGAGCCGTTCACGGTATTTAAGGGGAATCCCTTTATTGAAATGGTTGATGAGGCAAGTAATTTTGCAGTCATCACCGCCCAAGAGTTGAAAAGCATCGGTGTGAATATGAATTTTGCTCCTGTCCTGGATGTGGTAGCGGATCAAGCGAACAGTATCATGAAGGATCGGGCCTTTAGAGGAAATGCAGAAATGGTCGCCCTACTTGGCACAGAGGTCATCCGCACATTTCAGAAAAACGGCATCATGGCTGTAGCCAAGCATTTTCCCGGAATCGGCAGGACCATTAAGGATTCCCATTTTTTTCTTCCTGAACTGGATATAGATTTATCTGTTCTGAAACAGTCCGACCTTATCCCCTTTATGGCTGCAAAAAATGAAGGGGTTACAGGCATCATGCTTTCTCATATTCTTTACCCAAGGCTTGATGAAAAATGGCCTGCCAGCCTGTCTCCCTTTATTGCCGGGGATCTGTTGCGAACTCAGATCGGGTATGACGGACTTGTGATGACCGATGACCTTGATATGAAAGCCATTGAAAAAGACATTGAAATCTGTATCCGGCAGATCCTCACATCTGGAATTGATATAGCGCTGATCTGTCATAAGGGCCCCAATATTGATAAGGCATTTCATGAAATTACCAGGCTTTTTCTGGAGGATGAGAACCTGTTTTTACTTGGGAAAAAGTCAGTTGAAAGAATTTTAAGGATTAAACAGAAATATCTTTAAAAGCAGGATGCTAATTGATTTTTGGTCGTGAATACACGTCATCTTCAAGAGACGTCAGGTTTCCCTGTTGAATCAGGGTATATCCCCTTGCGGCAACCATGGCGGCATTGTCTCCGCATAATTCCAAAGGAGGGGTAAATGTCCTGATTCTATGGGAAGCGGCTTTTTTTGACAAGATTCCAACAAAGGTTCTATTGGCCGATACACCACCGGAAATACCAATGCGGCTGCATTTTTTAAACAGGGCCGCATGGATCAGTTTTTGAGACAGGACATCAATCACGGCATTTTGGAAAGAGGCCGCAACCCTTGCCTTCTCATGGTCTGAAGAGACGTCATGATCGTGAATATACCGGGCCACTGCCGATTTAAGACCACTGAAACTGAAATCAAAACTGTCTTTTTCAAGCAGTGTGCGGGGAAACAGGATGTCCGGGTTTTGTATCAGGCTGAGTTTTTCAATAACCGGGCCGCCTGGATATCCAAGCCCCAGCATTTTAGCGACTTTGTCAAACGCCTCACCGGCTGCATCATCCCTTGTCCGCCCCATGAGTTCAAAATGGTTGGGGGAAGTGACATGATAAATATTGGTATGGCCGCCGGAGACTACAAGGGCGATAAAGGGGAACTCGGGGGGATCATCCATCAGAAACAGGGAATAAATATGGGCCTCCAGGTGATTGATACCTGCAAAGGGAAGATGTCTTGCAAAGGCAAAGGCCTTGGCAAAGGAAAAACCCACAAGGAGCGCTCCGATAAGACCGGGGCCCTGTGTTGCCGCAACCCCGCCGATATCTGAAAGACAGACACCTGCTTTTTTAATAGCTTCATCCACAACAGGAACAAGGGATTCAATGTGCATGCGTGAGGCGATCTCTGGTACGACCCCTCCGTAAAGGCAATGCACATCCACCTGCGAGGCAATGACGGAAGAAAGAATAATCCTGCCATCCTGAACCAGTGCGGCAGCAGTTTCATCACACGAGGACTCAATCCCTAAAACGATCATGCGATGAATATTCGATCAGACCCACTGAGTCTGAGGTTCATTGACTGCCCTGGATTCCACTTCACCGATATAGTATGCTTTTTCCTTCATGGCACCCAGTCTGTCCATTACTTCCTGGGCAGATTTTTCAGGTACAGCCACGACCATGCCGATGCCATTATTAAATGTTCGGTGCATTTCAATCTCCGGCACGGATCCTTCCTTCTGAAGGATTCGGAAAATGGGTGGAATTTCCCAGGCATCCTTGTGAATAATAGCTTTACAGACTTCCGGTATCACCCGGATGATATTTTCATCAATACCGCCGCCGGTGATGTGTACTAGACCGTGAACCGGCAGATCCCGTATCAGGCTCAATATGGTTTTAACATAGATGACGGTCGGCTTTAACAGCTCTTCACCCAGGGTTGTGTCAAGTTCGGCAAGTTTGGTGTTGACGGTATATTTTTTTTTGTCGAAAAGGATTTTTCGGACAAGAGAAAAACCATTGCTGTGAATTCCGCTGGATGCAATGCCGATGAGTTTATGTCCGTTTCTGATGCTGGAGCCGTCTATGATTTTGTCATTGTCCACAATCCCAACGGTAAATCCTGCCAGGTCATATTCACCAGACTTGTACATGCCTGGCATTTCTGCTGTTTCTCCACCGATCAGCGAGCATCCAGCTTCGTTGCATCCCTTGGCAATCCCGATAAGAATTTGTTCAGCCACATCATTATTCAGACTTCCGGTGGCAAGATAATCAAGAAAAAAGAGGGGCTTTGCACCCTGAACAATCACATCGTTGACACACATGGCCACGAGGTCAATTCCAATGGTGTCATGTTTATCCATCATAAACGCGATCTTCAGTTTGGTTCCAACCCCGTCCGTGGAACTGACCAGAACCGGATTGGATACATTGGCAAGATTAAGGGAATAAAGCCCCCCGAAACCGCCAATTTCACCCATGACACCGGTTCTGGGGGTGGTCTTTGCAATATCTTTTATCCGGGATACAAGTTTGTTGGCCTTGTCAATATCTACACCTGAAGCTGCATATGTTAGGGAGTCGTTCATATAGAGGTCACCTTCATCAATTACATCCGTTAAGCCTTCCAAAACCCGCTAATGATAATCAGAATGCTTTGAAAAGTCAAAAGTTTTTTGACATCGCCGAATGAATATTGTATCTACATTTATTTTAAACTTTAGTGGATACTGGAGAATCTAAAGCATATGAAAACAATCAATATTGGGATTCTGGGATTTGGTGTGGTCGGAACCGGCGTGGCAAGACTGCTGAAAGAAAAAAAACAGCTTCTTGAAGAAAGAACCGGTACTGTTTTAAATCTGAAGGCCATCGCTGATATTGATACAACGCGGGACAGGGGAGTTGATCTTGACAGTACGATCCTCACGCCGGATGCACATATCATCATCAATGACCCCGGTATTGATATTGTCGTAGAAACTATTGGGGGAGAAACCATTGCCAAGGATTTCATTTTGAAAGCCCTTGGCCAAAAAAAACATGTGGTGACCGCCAATAAAGCCCTTCTGGCAAAGCATGGGAATGATCTGGTGAAGACGGCAAAAGACAATCAGGTCGATCTTGCCTTTGAAGCCAGTTGCGGCGGCTGCATGCCCATTATCAAATCTCTGCGGGAATCACTTGTGGCCAATCATATCAAATCTATGGCTGCCATATTAAACGGCACCTGCAATTATATCCTGACAAAAATATCCAGGGATGGGTCAGCTTTTCAGGATGCGTTGAAGGAGGCCCAGGCGCTTGGATATGCAGAGGCAGAACCCTCCCTGGATATTGACGGATTTGATACAGCCCACAAACTTGCCATTTTAAATTCACTTGCCCACGGCATGGAAATCAATTTAAAAGACATCCATGTAGAAGGAATTCGTAATATCACACCTGTGGATATTGAATTTGCAAGGGAGTTCGGCTATGCCATCAAATTGCTGGCTATTGGAAAAATTCATGGTGAGCATGTGGAGGCAAGGGTCCATCCCACCATGATCCCTTTATCCAATCCTTTGGCCCATGTGGATGGTTCAATGAATGCCGTTGTTATTGATGCGGATGCCACAGGGCAGACCATGCTGTACGGCCATGGCGCCGGGATGATGCCCACGGCCAGCGCGGTATTGAGTGATATAGTGGATATTACAAGAAATATCATATCAGGAACCAGAAGACGGGTTCCCGTACTCGGATACCAGGAAGATCATGTTCGGCCCATCCCGATCCTTTCCATGTCCGAGCTTTATACCCGGTACTATCTCAGGTTTGAAGCCCAGGATCATCCGGGGGTGCTTTCAAAAATTTCAGGGATTTTGGGCGAAAACAATATCAGTATTGAATCGGTTCATCAGAAAGGCCGGAAAAGCAACGGCAAGGTGCCGGTGGTCATGATCACCCATACTGCCAAGGAAGCATGGGTGCAAAAAGCATTGAACGAGATTTCAAAAACCGATTCTGTTGTAGGTGATCCGATTGTCGTCAGAATAGAAGAAGCTGTGCGGGAGTAGAGAAAAAATGAAAATTTGTGTCGCGGATCTGGAAGGGGTTTTTTTACCTGAAATCTGGATCAATGTTGCAATAAAAACCGGAATTGAGGAATTAAAGCTGACCACAAGGGATATCAGCGATTATGACGTCTTAATGACCAAGCGTCTTTCCATCTTAAAGGAGAACAATCTTAAAATCCAGGACATAAAGGCGGTGATTGCCACCCTTGACCCCCTTGAAGGGGCCTTGGACACATTGAACTGGATCAGGCGGGAATCGCAGATTATCATCCTGTCCGACACCTTTGAAGAGTTTGCAAAACCCCTCATGGTCAAATTGAATTACCCCACGCTCCTGTGTCATAGCCTTACCATTGATGGAGCTGGGAATATCATCCAATACAATATCAGGATCGAGAATCAGAAAAAACAGGCGGTCAAAGCCCTAAGGGCTATGAATTACCATGTCATTGCCTTTGGAGATTCTTATAACGATATCGGAATGATTAAGGAAGCGGATCAGGGATTCTTCTTCAAACCGCCTGCTTCCGTGATCACGGATTTTCCCGATATCCCGGTTACCCAAACCTATGGGGAGTTGAAAACCATGATACGGTCTTTGCTGGATGAAAAATGATCAACATTGATGATTTTCAAAAGGTGAGAGCCTTGGTCATCGGTGACCTCATGATCGATGAATACCTGTGGGGAAGTGCGGACCGGATTTCTCCCGAAGCCCCGGTTATGGTGGTTTCTGTGGAAAAAGAAACGCATACCCTTGGCGGTGCCGGTAATGTCATTAACAACCTGAAGGTCATGGGAGCCAAAGTTGAGGCTGTTGGACTGGCTGGAACCGGCAGTGCCGGGAAAATGATATTTGAAAAACTCGAAGCCCTTGGGATCAGTACCGACGGGATCATCAGCGAACCAGACAGACCCACAACCCGGAAGACAAGGGTGGTCGCCTCCAACCAGCAGGTCTTGAGAATCGACAGGGAGATAAAGAAAAGTATAACAAAAGATTCCTTTGACAGGCTTGTAAAAATAATCGAAAGAAAAATCCCGGATGTGGATATGATCATTCTCTCGGATTATGACAAAGGCCTGATCACAGGCGCGCTTGTCAAAGAAACCGTCAGACTCGCAGAAAACCATCAGGTGATGGTTCTGGCCGATCCCAAGGCCCTGGATTTTTCCAAGTATGATAAGGTCTCAATCCTGACGCCCAACAGAAAAGAAGCGAGTGTTGCATCCCATATGGATATCAGATCCAACGGGGATCTCATCAAAGCCGGTCAGAAAATCATGGCCATTGCAAGGCTTGAAAAACTTCTGATCACTTGTGGAAAAGACGGGATGATGCTGTTTGAAACCGGCAAAGAACCTTTTCCCATAGCCTCCAAAGCCCGGCAGGTGTTTGATGTCTCTGGTGCCGGAGACACGGTGATTGCACTTCTGGGGCTGGGGCTTGCCGTGGGTGCCGACTTCAGGGACAGTGCAAAGGTTGCCAATGAAGCCGCAGGTATTGTTGTAGCAAAGGTGGGCACGGCAACCGCTTCCATTGATGAACTCAAACAGGCCCTCTGCAATCCCTGATTGTTCTCCTGCCTCCAAAAAGAAAATCCTTGACAGATAAGCGCCGGTTCTATATATTGCCTGAATGTTGATGCGGGGTGGAGCAGTCTGGTAGCTCGTCGGGCTCATAACACTACTTCACGAATTCCAGTTGTCAACGATAAGTTAATAAATTCAACGGCTTACAGCATTAACTGCAAGCCGTTTTTTTGTTCTGTACCGTTATTGTACCACATTTTCAAACAACTGAATAATTTTTCCAGACTCGCCAGAGCCCTCGGAAGGCAATGGAAGTTCCATATTATTACCCACATTTTTCATCACAGTATTCATAAATGCAGAGCCATCTGTCCTTGTTTTTTGGGAAATCCATGCATAATAATGATTGAAAATCATCTGCAAGGTTGAATGTCCGAGCATCTTTTGAACCCAGCCGATGTCTTCACCAGCAGTAATCATCATCGTAGCGAAGGTATGCCGTGTCTGAATTGGGGGTCTATAATGAAGTCCAGCTTTCTTAAGAGCTTTTTTCCAAATCACTTCACGGAAGTGGTCAGGGCTCATCAATTCTCCATTTTTTGTGCAGAAGATATGGTCATTATTACCCGTTAATAGCTTTTGCGCCAAGAGTGCATCTACTACAGGGGAGAGGCAATCAATATATCTCTTTGATTTCTTTGTCTTCGTTTTGCCTTCTTTCCCACAAACCAGCGTTTTGTTGATATGCAATTTAGGGCCTGAAGGCATGGTTTCAAAGTAATCCGACCATTTGATACCATCCAACTCGCCCGACCTGGCTCCGCTATAAAACCGCACCGCAGTATAATTTCGATAAAACGGGTCGATTGCATCCAGAATTTTAATGACCTCATCATGAGAAAAAGGGATAATTTCAGAATGCTCTACAGGCAGATTATCAATCTTCATCATCACGTTCTCCTTAACAAGTCCTTCCTTAAAAACCATTTTAAAAACAGACCGCATTGGAATCAAAATGTTATTCACCCTCTTTGGAGAACAGCCCAAGGTCAGAATAAAATTTTCGACTTTCATATAGGTAATATCTTCAATCAACATGTCTCCGAAATAGGGTAAAATATGGGCGTTCATTGCAGAGCGGTAATCTTTCCATGTCGAATATTTTATTTTGGTCGAATGAATTTTTGCCCACCTTTTTACAATAGAACCGAATGTTAAGGTTTCATCTTTGATAATATTATAGCGACCTGTAATTCGATAATTTTCAAGCAGAGTGTCTCGAATTCGAATGGCTTCTGTAAGTAAAGTGGTTTCCAAGCTCTGTAAGTGGTCCCCTTTTCTGAAATACCAAAACGGACCTCTTTTTTTTAAATGATGTTTATTTTTGTTCGCCATAGTCATATCCTCCATTCCTTTTTCGGGTTGGTTGATACAACAGGCTTTTCCCTTTTAGCTATTATTCGTTTTTCAGAATTGTTTCCTCCTTTCCCATTAAAAGTATTCTTGTCTGTAAAATCTTTAATCTCATCACCGAAATACAGTACCCTGGATGAACCAGGGGCTTGCCAGAACTTTATTAAACCTCTTTCCCGCCAATTTTTTACCGTACTCGGCACTACCCTAAAATAATCCGCTACCTCTTGCTGTGTCCATAATTCTTTTTCCTTTAAATCTTGTTTTTTCATTTAACACCTACCACATCTTCAATTGAGCCGACCGCCTTTCTATCGACTTGTGGAGAACCTTTAAAATCTCCCAATCACAGATTTTCTGGCTGTGAAACCCAGCCCTTCTTTATCTCATTTTTATGGTTGTCGCTCTGAAGATGTTTGTAGAAATTTTAATTTTTTATCCCCTCCTTTTTTTATATTTTTATATCTTTTTATTTGGGCAAAAAAAAAGCCCAGCCTCACAAATTGAACCACGCCCTGTCAATTACAGGATTACAAAGGTTCAACTTTTGCGAGAACTGG